>QHRI01000394.1 GCA_003221375.1 Verrucomicrobiota bacterium | reverse complement strand
TTGCCGGGGTCTTCCCGATTTGTAAAACGTAGTTCCGCGCGAAGGTTCTCGGACTCATGCGAGCCTGACGGGCCAGGCTTTGAACGCTCAAATCGCTTGTGAGATGCGCTGCGATCCACGCATGCAGATTACTGAATTTTTCATCGGTTTCTCGAGCTGCTGTCATTTGCATTTCCAGTGGCGCACTGAACTGAGATTGTCCGCCAGGTCTCTTAAGAAACACGACGAGGCATCGCGCGACTTGCATCGCGAGCGCGGATCCGAGGTCTTCTTCGATCAAAGCCAGCGCTAAATCGATGCCGGCAGAGATGCCAGCAGAACTCCAAATTGCGCCATCTTTTATGTAGATTGGATCGCCTTCGACGCGAATGCTTGGATACTTGTTTTGAAGGTGCTTGATATAATTCCAATGCGTAACCGCGCGACGTCCATTCAGTACGCCAGCTTCTGCCAATAAGAAGGCTCCGGTGCAGATGGAGCACACTCGCCTGACTCTCGTTGCGTGTCTGGTGATCCAACTCACCAAAGCCTTATTCCCGACACCCTCCTCAATTCCTATCCCGCCAGGGACAAGAACGGTGTCGATTCGTTTGCGTGTGCGCACGATTTTGGAGAAAGGAACGGTTTTCAGAACAAGGCCCGACGAAGTTTTCACATCTCCGCCGGCAAGCGACCCGACTACTACTTGGTACGGTGCATGAGCGGCTTTGGACTGATTGCTAGCTCGCTTTAAGATCTCGCACGCGCCTTCAAGAACTTGGATCGGGCCTGCAACGTCGAGCAAAAGCACATTCTCGTAGGCTATCATCAGCACCAGCCGACAATCGTGAGCAGGTGGCTGGGAAGGAGCTAGTGAGCGTTGTGGCATAAAACGAGGGGCAAATGACATAGCTGCGGTTCGTAGCCTGCATCAAACTGGGACGTGCGAAAGGCCAAACAAACGAAATCGGAGGAAAATAAAATGAAGATGGAAACACTCGAAGCGAAAACAGAAGCGTGCGAAATGCACGGTTCTAAAATCTTTGGTCCACTCATGGCAATTATAGCTACGTTCGTCTTCTTGAGTTCAGCACAAGCCGCGGACACTTCATCAGGCGATCCAAAGGAGACTGCAATCCGGGAACTCTCGGCCCGAATGACCGAGGCTTACAACAACGGGGATGTCAGCGAAGTAGCGTCAAACTTCACACCCGATGGTCAATTGATTTCGGGAGACGGAACACACCTCCACACTCCTGCCGATATCGAGCACTATTTGGCCGAGTTGCGGGCGAAACTTCCGAAGGGCACGCGCTTCGTTATCACAGCCGTCACAGACGTCCGCTTTCCAACTCCGGATGTGGCGGTGGTGACCTCGGAGGACGGCTGGCTGTTTCCTGGCGAGGCGACGAGTTCTGAGAAAAATAAGGGAATTCAATCGCTGGTTGCTGTCTGGCGTGAAGGCACGTGGCACGTGGTGTTGGTTGAACGGACGTGGCGTTGTCCTCCCCAAAGACTTCCGGGGTCGCAACCAAACTAACAAAAATATGGATACAAGAAACAACAAGCGAACTGTTCTCAAACCAGACCTAACCAATTTTACGCAACAAAAGCCGATTCTCGTGATCATCAGGTCAATCGTCGTCGGCATTCTGCTCACCAGTGCAGCGTTCTCGGATCCTCCCACGGGACAAATGATCACGCGTAGTTCAGGCGTGATCACGATTGGGGGAACACCACATCCCTATCTCGCTGAAGGCACCGGTCCGACCTGCATTGTTGTGGGCCTCGCACCTTCGTATCCGCCGCTGTTATCCGACCGATTGAAGCAGCGGATTCGCTTCGTTTACGTCGATTTTAAGAACAGTTGGAACGCCGAATCGGCCGACGTCGCCGGGAAAATCACCATGGACTCGCTGGTCGATGAAATCGATCAAGTCCGGAGCGGTCTGGGGTTGGAGAAGGTCATCCTTTTCGGCCATTCCGGCCCCGCTCTGGTGGCGGTGGAGTACACGTTGAGGCACCCGGACCGCGTCTCTCAGTTAATCCTGGTGAGCGTCGAACCGTACTTCACCCCTGCTTGGCTTAAAGCGCGAGAGGCGTTCTGGGAAACAGAAGCTTCAGCGGAGCGAAAAACCGCCTTAAAACAGAACCAGGAGCGTTTCCCTGACGACCGCTTGCGGAGGCTTTCGCCCCGAGACGCCTTTGCGCTGCGCTACGTTCGCAATGGCCCGAAGTACTTCTACGATCCATCCTACGACTTTTACTGGGCGTTTGCGGGCAAGCATTTTTCGGCGGAGGTGATCAGCTACTTTTTCAATACGATCGTTGCGAACTACGATCCACGGTCGAGGCTCACCAAGAATACTGTTCCGACGTTCCTTGCGCTGGGTCGTTACGACTACAACGTTCCCTATCGCGAATGGGACAGTACAAGGAAAACAACGCCACACCTGACGACCCACGTGTTCGAGCGAAGCGGGCACTTTCCCATGATCGAGGAGCAAGATCAGTTCGATTCGGGCTTGCTCGACTGGTTGGCGCGTTCGGCCTCGTCGCAGGCGGACCGTAAGCCTGCGTCAGGGAGCGAGCAAGCGCGGCAGTA
>QHRI01000393.1 GCA_003221375.1 Verrucomicrobiota bacterium | reverse complement strand
TGGAAGGCACTGCCACGATTACCGCGCCTGGAAAAGTCTCCATTAAATCCTGCAAGGGCGAGACGCAGGAGATCGAGACAAAAAACATCGTAATCGCCACTGGCAGCGCGCCGGCGGAACTGCCTTTCGCAAAATTTGACGGGAAAACAATCGTAAGCAGCACCGAAGCGCTTACCTTCAGCGAAGCTCCAAAGAAGCTCGTCGTAATCGGCGCGGGCGCGATAGGGCTCGAGCTGGGCTCCGTTTGGAACCGGCTCGGTTCGGAAGTGACGATTTTGGAATTTCTTCCCCGGATCGCACTTGGCTTCGATCTTGAGCTGTCGAACCTGCTTCAGCGTTTGCTCGCTGCTCAAGGGATGACGTTCCACCTCGAAGCAAAGGTCAGCGCTGTGAAGCTCGACAACGGTCGCGCGACCGTAATTGCGACCAAAGACAAGGAAGAACTGAAATTCGAAGCCGATAAGGTGCTTGTCTCAGTCGGACGTCGCCCGTTCTCGGATGGCTTGGGCGGAGAAAAAGTTGGCGTGGAATTTGATGAAAAGAAGCGCATCAAAGTGGACGAGCATTTCCGCACGAATGTCGAAGGCATTTATGCTATCGGCGATGTCATCGCAGGGCCGATGCTGGCACATAAGGCCGAAGACGAAGGGATCGCCTGCGTTGAAATCATCGCAGGCAAGGCCGGGCATGTGAACTATGAGGCCATTGCGGGCATCATCTACACAAATCCCGAGCTGGCTGGCGTTGGTCTCACTGAAGACCAAGCGAAAGAGAAGGGTATCGATGTGCGCATCGGTAAATTTCCATTCCGAGCTAACAGCCGTGCCCTTTGCAGTGATGATGTGGAAGGAATGGTCAAGTTCGTCGCCGACGCAAAGACCGATCGCATTCTTGGCGGACACATTTTGCATCATGCCGCTTCGGAACTGATCGCTGAAGCCGTTTCGGTGATTGAATTCGGCGGCAGCTCCGAGGATATCGGTCGGACCTGTCATTCGCATCCTACGCTGAGCGAAGCCGTCAGGGAAGCCGCGTTAAACGTGGAGAAACGCGCGCTTCACATTATAAATCGATAGAAACGGACGAAACGGTAGGGCGCGATCGCCGAGCGCGCCGAGGGTATCCACAAAGCAAAAGCCTCCGCACGAAGTTCCGGTCATTCATTCATTATCTCGAGGTTGCAGCCTCGCGTCTCCGAATTACAAGCAGCGTTACCGCCGCCGAAGCTGCGCAAATAATCGCGCCAAACGCGAGCGCGAACGATGTGCCCATCCAATGCGCCACCGCTCCTGCTTCAAGACTACCCAGTGGAATCATCGCGCCGAAAACAAGCGACCACACACCCATGACGCGCCCTCGCATTTCATCCGGGACGATTGTTTGCAGCACGGTGTTGGATGTAGAGAAAAATAGGAGCATTCCAAATCCGGCAATGAGAAGGAACACGAGTGCGACATAAAAGTTTCGGCTCAGTGAAAGGGCGAATAGCGCAGCCGAAAACAACCAGATGCCACCGAGCGCGAGTCTTCTTGGCGTGAACAGATGCCCATAAGTTGCCACGATGAGGGCACCGATGAGAGCGCCTGTCCCACTCGCCGACATCAAAACGCCGTAACCGTTCGCACTCCGACCGAGTACATCGCGCGCGAAAGCCGGCATTAGCACACCGTATGACCAACCGAAGACACCCACCGCGAGGAAGAGCAGCAAAATCGTCCGCACTCGCTGATGTTTCAGTGAATATACGATGCCGTTCCAGGCGTGTTCGCTGGCAGACACGACGTGTGCCGGCCGTTGAAAGGGCGCCAGGCGCATCATCAGCAAACCGGATATCACCGCAACAAACGTGAGACCATTCAGAAAAAAACACATTGCGACGCCAACCCAACCGATTAGTAAACCGGCCACCGATGGACCGACGACACGGGCGCCATTCACGATCGAGCTGTTGAGGGAGATCGCGTTTAGCAAATCTTCGCGGCTTGTCATTTCGACTGTGAACGCCTGTCGCGCCGGCATGTCGAAGCCCATGGCAACGCCGTTCAACGCAGCGATAACGACAATGAACGACGGCGTGGCGAAACCGGCCCAAACACCGGCTGCAAGAAAGAATGCGCAAACCATTTGGGCCGTCTGAGTCGCGAGAAGGATCGAACGCT
>QHRI01000344.1 GCA_003221375.1 Verrucomicrobiota bacterium | reverse complement strand
CCGCCTTGGCCTGCGGGCTGCTTACGCTTACGAAGCCATGTTACGTTTTTCCGCACTACATGGCCTCCTTTTATAAGTGCGCGTGTCGTTCCGAGTTTTGGATCGAATACACTGACATCAGCAGGCAGTGCCGCCAGAAATCCACAAAAGTTCGCCACTCCATTGTATTTGAACGCTGCTTCGCGGACGGCTTTCGCCGTAGGCGGGTGGCGGACATTTTCTGTCCGCAAGTCGCGAACAGGATGACCAGTCGTGAGCGAGTCGGAATAGGGAAAGGGAGCCGGCGAAGGCAATACCGACGATTCTGGAACTGGCGCCGGCACCGGAATTTGCACGGGTGTTTCATATGGATAAGGACCCGGCGCTTTGACGGACGGGGTCGCCGATTCCACTTTTCCGATTGGGAAACCGAGCACGGTCATTACTCCACCAGCGATTCCGGCAATTCCAGCCAGTCTTGAAGCGTGGATTATTGTCATGTTGGAACAGTGAAGCGTAGGATCCTTGTACAGGTTCAGAATTAAGAGCGACCGCTAACGCCTTAGGAAGCGTCGCGCCAAAGCGAGCACTCCGAGAGCCGCACCCAGCAACGCTACCGTAAGGCCACCATCAGGGACTCCCACACTCCCTGGACCCAAAAGCGTCCAGCCGGTTAGGTAGTGGCCGGCGGCTCGAAAAGGAATCATAATTATCCCATTCAACTTACCAACGTACCAGACTTCAGTGCCGTAGCCCTTGTACGTCGCGAACAGATATGTATATAAGCTAGCGGTGCGATGAAGGTCTATCACTCTGCCACCGCCGTTGAGTGTCCGGACGGCAGCCGGCAAGGACTGAAAACCATGGTTTGAGCGTGTATAGACCTCGCCATTAGCGACGTCGATCGTGCCAAGAGCCATGCCGATCAAGTGATTGACGTAATTTACTTTCTTTTGATTATCCGTCTTCCCTTGTACGCCTGGCCAGAGGAAGCCTAGCTCTTGGGAGTCGCCAATGCTAAGTGCCCTTGCCTCGTGACCCGAGGCAAGCATTGCCATACAAAAGGCTATACCTAGCAGCAAGAATTTGTGTCTTGGACCTGGGTTCATTTGCATCCCACCACGCAAAAACGGTTAAACGTCAGCATGTTGCATTTGTCGTGCCAAAAAACACTCCCCATTCAGAAATTGCTATAACTATTTGTTCAGCAGGTAGTTACGCGAAAAATAATTTAAACCGGTTCTGCCCTACCAAAAACAGAATTGTCAAGTTTACAGACGATTAGGCGCCAGCACAAGAAAGCCAACCATAATCTGCACGAGCCGAATAGGTTATACCATGTCGAAATGGTAAGGATTGCCGACAGCATTCTCTTCTTGAAGCTCTCCGTGACAATTACGTCCCACGACAGTTCGGGAGCCAAGTCCCCTCAGCTACAAATGAGGGTTCACGCCTATTGCCCCCTATTGGTCCGGAGCAATCAACTCGCGGTTCCGCCAGGTGAAGCCAAGGGCCGAGTAAATCGTGAGCCCCACGGTAATCCACACTAATACAGGGCCGGCCTCGCTCCAGGCTCGCACCCACCAAATCGAATTCTCACTGGCGTATCGCAGTTCCGCTATCGAAAGGAGAGCCAGAAAAAAAATGATAGTGATTATCTGCCATGAGGTTTTCTGTTTCCCCAGCCGTTCCGCCGGTAGAATCCGGCCCTCGGCACTGGCCATCAGGCGCAGGCCTGTGATTAAAAAATCTCGCGCTACCACTGCTGTGGCTGCCCACGCCGGCACGGCCTTGAGAGGAACCAGTGAAATAAACGCGGCCGCCATCATGATCTTGTCCACGAGCGGATCCATCAACTTGCCAAAGTTTGTAATTACCCCGTAACGCCGGGCAATTTCTCCATCGACGAAATCGGTCAGGCCCGCGAT
>QHRI01000033.1 GCA_003221375.1 Verrucomicrobiota bacterium | reverse complement strand
GCACCCGGGCCGCAGGCAATTGACTAAACAGTTCGCGGATCGGAGTGAACGCGCCGGTGTAGGTGACCGGGTTTGATCGTGGCGTTCGTCCAATCGGGCTTTGATCGATGACAATTGCCTTGTCGATTTGTTCCACTCCTCGAATGGCCCGGTGAGCGCCCGGCTTTTCCTTTGCATTATAAAAACGGCGAAACAGCGCACGCTTTAGAATGTCGTCTACCAAAGTGGATTTGCCGCTGCCGGAAACGCCAGTCACACAAGTGAAACAGCCGAGCGGAAAAGAGACGGTAATATCTTTCAGATTGTTTTCTGTTGCCCCTACTAACGTTAGCCAGCCTTCGGATTTGTCGGTGGACTGCGGCCTGGCGCGCTGCTTTGGAATGGAAATTCGCGCACGGCCGGAAAGGTAATCGGCGGTCAAAGAATTCTTCGCTCGCAGGACGTTTTCAAGTTTACCTTGCGCAACAATTTCGCCCCCACGCGGGCCCGCACCGGGACCGAGATCGATAATATGATCTGCGGCGCGAATCGTTTCTTCGTCGTGCTCGACCACGATCACGGAATTCCCGAGGTCGCGAAGCCGGCGGAGCGTCTCCAGTAGCCGTGCATTGTCGCGCTGATGCAAGCCAATGCTTGGTTCATCCAAAATGTAAAGGACTCCCGCGAGGCCGGAACCGATCTGGGTTGCCAACCGGATTCGCTGCGCTTCACCGCCGGAAAGCGTACCGCTTTGCCGATTGAGTGTGAGATATCCGAGACCAACCTCGATGAGAAATTGCAAGCGGGATTGAATTTCGCGCACAACATCACCGACGATGGTCCTTTGCTGCGCAGTCAGCTGCAGAGTCGTAATAAAGCGGGCGGCGGCTTCGGTTGTCAGTTCGCTAAGGTGATGAATGTTCAACTCGCGTGCGTGCCGATCTTTTATGGTGACGGCCAGGATTTCCGGTTTGAGCCTTGCACCGTTGCAAACTTTGCATCGTTCGTACGTCATGAATGCTCGAATGCGGTTGCGAGTAAATTCGCTTTGAGTCTGCTCGTATAACCGATGCATCTGCGGCACCAGCCCCTCGAACGGCTTTGCAACGTTTCCCGCGGCTGCGGGACTATTGTCGCTGAAATCCATTTCGATCGGCGTTCCATTCGTGCCGAAGTAAAGGGCTTTCTTGAATTGTGCCGGCAGTTCGCTGAAAGGCGCGTCTTCATCGATGTGAAAGTGCTTTACGAGCGCCTTTTGCAGATGGCGGTAGTATGATTGCATTCGCTTCGTGCCACGCCGCCACGGTGTGATCGCGCCTTCGGCCAGTGTTTTGCCCGGATCGGAAACCATCAGCTCTGGATCGCAAACCAGCTGTGTGCCAAGTCCATGGCAAGCCGGGCATGCCCCAAGGTGGCTGTTGAAAGAAAAATGTCTCGGAGTCAGCTCGCCAATTCTGAATCCCGTCTCGGCGTTTCCGTAGTCGGTGGAATAGCGAAGTTCTTCCCAAATCTCTTCTAATTGGGCGTTGGGCGTTGGATGTTGGACGTTGGAAGTTTTTTCAATTTCGCGCAGCACAACGACGCGGTTCCCGCCCCATTTGAGCGCAGTTTCAATTGAGTCCGTAAGACGAATGCGAATGCCATCGCGCACGACCAAGCGATCCACCACCGCCTCAATGGTGTGCCGTTTGTTCTTGTTGAGCCGAATCCTCTCGGAGCGATCTAATTCCGTAACCTGACCGTCAATCCGCGCTCGCACGAATCCTTCACGCCTGAGCTTTTCAATTACATCACGGAATTCGCCCAGTTGATCTTCAATCAGCGGCGCCAGCAGGATGATCTTGGACTCCGGCTCGTAGGCAAGGATTTGATCGACAATTTGTTGAGGCGTTTGCCGACTCAACGGCTGGCCCGTCAGTGGATCGTGCGGCTGGCCTACAGCTGAAAAGAGGACCCGTAGATAATCGTAGATTTCGGTCGTGGTCGCGATTGTAGATCTTGGGTTAGCTCCAGCGCTGCGCTGCTCGATGGCGATTGCGGGTGAAAGCCCTTGGATGAAATCCACGTTTGGCTTTTCCATTCGATCGAGAAATTGCCGCGCATAAGCAGAGAGACTTTCGACATAACGGCGTTGTCCTTCGGCATAAAGAGTGTCGAAAGCCAGCGAGGACTTCCCCGAACCGCTCAAACCGGTAATGACAACCAGTTTTCCTCGTGGAATTTCCACATCGAGGTTCTTGAGGTTGTGCTGTCGAGCACCGCTAATCTTGATAACTTCCGCAGGCATTTTGACCAGAAACGTTGCGTGGCTGTCGGCGGCACGAGGCGCTTCCCTTGGATGCAACGATTCGGCCCTAGACTGCACACTTGACCTTCGCAGAGCGTACGCCTCATTATCGGAATTGCGTTTACGCCGCTGGTTACGAAATGCCTAGTGAATCGTTTTGACCTGTATTACGAGGCAGTCTCTCACATATTTATTTTACTGTTCGACTGAGTAGTCCGTAGGGCTGGCGTCCGTTTCCTGTGAAGCGTCTAAGGTGTGCACCATGGCTGATGAGATCCAAGAGATTCGAAGCGGTGAGGCTTTGGTAAGTTTTCTTCCACCGGGGCTTTCCATTCTTGTTCCGGTCTATAATAGTTCGGAGGTCTTACCAAATCTTATCGAAAGAATCATCCCCGTTGCCAAGTCGCTCGATGTCCTCTTCGAAGTGATTCTCGTAAATGACGGCAGTTCCGATGACAGTTGGAATATTATCCGCACCCTGGCCACAAAGTATGAGTGCATACGGGGAATTTCGATGATGCGAAACTATGGTCAGCACAACGCGCTCCTCGCAGGATTACGCGTTGCGCGATATGCGACGGCTGCAACTCTCGATGACGATCTGCAACATCCGCCCGAGGAACTTCCAAAACTCATTGAAAAGTTCCGCGATGGTTTTGACGTGATCTATGGTTACCCAGAAAGCGGGACTCACGGTCTGCTCCGAAACCTAGCCTCCATCGCGACGAAGCTGGCCTTGCAAAATGCCATGGGTGCGGAATCAGCGCGTCATGTCAGTGCATTTCGTGTTTTCAAAACCGATCTCCGGAGGGCTTTCAACACATTTCAAAGCCCCTTTGTTTCGTTGGACGTTTTGCTGACATGGGGAACCGCAAAATTTGGTTTCATCCGAGTAAAACACGAGGAGCGCCAGATGGGTCGATCAACCTATACGGTGTGGAAACTAATCCGCCATGCGTTAAACATGATCACAGGTTTCTCCGTCTTGCCTTTACAGCTCGCCAGCGTTATCGGGTTTGCCTTTTCATTTTGGGGTCTCGCGGTGCTCGCCTATGTCTTATTGCGCTTTATGCTTTACGGAAGCACAGTGGCTGGCTTTCCATTTCTGGCGTCTATCATCGCAATTTTTTCGGGAGCGCAACTGTTCGCACTGGGGATTTTGGGAGAATACATGGCGCGAATTCATTTCCGGAGTCTGGATCGTCCCACTTACACTGTGGCCGAAATAACCGGCGGCGATTGATCGATGGCGCTCGACAGCTTGGCGCGTTGCTCCCTGTTGGAATGGGATTCCTCATTTTTTGGATTCCCAATTGCCCAACTTTCAGGTGAAACGTTATCCGAACCGAGCGGTCGGGCCGTTCTTAAATGGTGTAAAGCAAGCTCAGTGCGATGCCTGTATTTTCTGGCGGATCCAAATTCGGCAGAAACCGCTGAATGGGCGCACAGATTGGATTTCAAGTTCGTGGACGTCAGAGTTGAATTGAGCTTGGGAGTCGGTGCACCGAACATGCCCAACGTTCAGGAGTTTGCGCTGCGGGCTGCGCAGCCTTCGGACATCACTGCTCTCCAGACGATCGCCCGGGAAGCACATCAGGACAGTCGCTTCTTTTTTGATACGAACTTCCCGAGAGCACGTGCCGAAGAGCTCTTTGCCACCTGGATTGTCAAGGATTGCGAGGGCCGGGCGGACAAGGTCTTTATCGCTGAACGGAAAAACAGCGGACCGCTCGGATATATTACTTGCAATCTGAGCAAGGATTCACAAACTGGCCGGATCAGTCTAGTGGGCGTTGCAGCCGAGTGTCGCGGAAGGGGTTTAGGTAAAATGCTCGTTTCTCAAGCGCTTGAATGGATTCGCTCCGCAGGTGCGCAAAAAGTCTTAGTCGTTACGCAAGCGCGCAATGTCGCCGCGCAGCGGCTTTATCAGGCGGCAGGCTTTCGCACTGACAGTGTGAAGGTTTGGTACCATCGCTGGTTTGAAAAACCATCCTTATGACTACGGCGATTCCTTTTAACAAACCTTACGTGAACGATGCCGGGCGGCGATACGTTACGGAGGCTCTCTCATCACCGAATCATTCCGGTGATGGGCCATTTACTCGGAGATGCCACGCACTTCTGCAGTCGCTCCTTGGCGTTCCCAGAGTGCTCCTTACCACTTCATGTACCCACGCGCTGGAAATGACCGCATTGCTACTTCGTCTCCAACCCGGAGATGAAGTCATCGTCCCTTCTTTTACGTTTACCTCCACGGCCAATGCGTTCGCGCTGCGCGGCGCGCGCATTGTCTTCGCAGATATCCGGCCTGACACTCTTAATTTGGATGAACGCCAAGTCGAACGACTGATAACTAATCGCACTAAGGCTATCATCGTTGTGCACTACGCAGGCGTCGGATGCGAGATGGATGTGCTACTCGAAGTCGCGAAGCGTCATGGCGTAGCAGTTATCGAAGACAATGCTCACGGACTCTTCGGGAAGTATCGCGGTCGTTACCTGGGCACATTTGGAGACCTTGCAGCTCAAAGCTTTCACGAAACCAAGAATTTTAGCTGCGG
Organism: Verrucomicrobiota bacterium; assembly: GCA_003221375.1. GTDB lineage: Bacteria > Verrucomicrobiota > Verrucomicrobiia > Chthoniobacterales > UBA10450 > Udaeobacter. The sequence goes on along the minus strand of QHRI01000033.1, from coordinate 6,061 downwards.
TGAGGGTGGTGCACTTGTCATTAATGAGCCGAAGCTCATTGAGGATGCGGAGGTAATCAGGGAAAAGGGCACGAACCGAAGCCGCTTTTTCCGCGGGGAGATTGACAAATATTCATGGATCGGTCTCGGCTCAAGCTATTTGCCGTCGGATATTCTCGCAGCACTTCTGCTCTCTCAATTGGAGGCGAGAGACGAAATTCAGCTGCGGCGACAACAGATTTGGCAGGTCTATTACGCAGGGCTTCGGCAATGGGCTGAGCAACAAGGAGTCGGGCTACCCTTTACCCCGACTTACTGTGACCAAGCCTATCACATGTTCTACTTGTTACTGCCTTCGCTGGAGGATCGACAGGCTTTGATTAGCCACCTCCGCTCGCATGGAATCCTGGCAGTGTTCCATTATTTGCCGCTGCATCTATCGGAGTTCGGGAGACAGTGGGGCGGGAAAGAAGGGGACTGCCCAGTTACAGAAGATGTGAGCGCGCGGTTATTACGTTTGCCATTCTTCTACTCCCTTGCGGATTCCGAACAAGCACGAATCGTGGATTCGATCTGTAGCTTTGTAACAAAGGATGTTCGCACGCGACGTGCTTCGATGGCATGACAGAGACGGCTAGCTACGATCCGCGATTTTTTGCGAAAATCGCGGCTGTCGAAGAGAAACATTTCTGGTTTTACGCGCGGAGTCGAATCATAACTTGTATCGCGAGGCAGGTCGTTAGCGGACTTCGGCCCGGCTATCGTTTTGTCGAAGCGGGTTGCGGGACTGGTATGGTTCTCCGTGAAATGGTTCGAGTATGCGAGCAAGGTAACGTAAGTGGGATCGATGTATTTCCCGAAGCCGTCGCGTTCGCTGAAAAAACGGCTTTGTGCCCCGTTGTCGTAGGCGACCTTAACGAACCGACCATCGTCGGCGAAGCTGATGTGGTTGGAACATTTGATGTATTAGAACACCTGGCGGACGACCGAGCGGTTTTGCGCGGAATAAATCGAATTTTAAAACCTGGGGGGACGCTGATCCTCACAGTTCCTGCTCATATGTCGCTTTGGAGTTATTTTGACGTTGCATCTCGTCATTATCGCCGTTACACAGCCACGCAGCTGGAACAGGTTCTCCGAGACAGCGAGTTCGAGGTAGAATACGTAACGGAATTCATGATGGGCTTGTTTCCGATCCTTTGGCTCGTCCGGCGCGCGAGTGGTCGCGGGCGTGAGATCGGTCGAGAGGACGCCGTCGTAAAGGCTGGGAATGAATTGACGATCGTGCCGGTCGTCAATGAATTGCTTAAGCTCATTCTTCGTTGGGAGAGCGCTGCGATTCGACGTCGCTGGCGGCTACCCATCGGCACTTCACTGCTGGCAGTGGCTCGGAAAACGTAGCCTGAGGATCAGAACAAAATTTTCACTGGGAGTCGGGAGGACTACTTGCGGGCGGCACCAGAATTTTTTCGTCTGAAAGCGCTCCGCCGTCCGCGCTACGAATCGTGTATTGCAGTGTCGGATCGTAATTCCTTATGTATCCAAGAAACCCCATGTTTCTTGCAAATTTGTTAAGATAGAATATCCGGTTCGTGAATGAAGGATTCGCCGATGCACGGGCGACTCCGCAAACGATTCCAGCGGGATTAATAATGACCAGGTTCTTCGGAACTGTCTTTCTCTTCGTCCATGCCACGCCAGCGATTCGTGCGGCCGGTTCACCATGGTCGGAGGGAACTGTGCCGGTAATCCGGCACCTACCTCTCAGTCCTTCCGGCCTATGTCGCCCGTTGAATAAAGTTGATTCGGTAAGGCCAATCCAATCCTGCAGACCCTCTGCGAACATGTCTAAACGGCTTTGTTTCAATTGCTCGGCCACACGATAAATCCAGTCCATACCTTCCGCGGGAGATAGGATACGTGTTTGTTGGTCATCTCGAACCCCATTGACCGGGCTAGTCGCAGCAGCCTCTGCCCGGTCTTTGACCTGTCTCCAACGGATACCGTCCTTGTAGTGGGATGGAAGAGCTAAAAGCGAAACAGCGAGAACAAGAAGGTAAACTGGCCACCGCACCCACGACGTCGATCCACCACGCTGAATCGCCACCAGGAGCAGACCCATCCAGAAGAGGGTGCTATGGAAAAAATAACGCGGGGCGAAGAGTTCGAAGGGCATCGTACCAAAGTGGTCCGATCGACCAAAGACGATAAGTGCCATCGCAGTGAGGTTAAAAGCAATTAACGCTAACCCAATAAGTCCAAGAGTACTCCTAGCGAGATCGCGGCGGATTACTGTGCAAACAATTTCACGCCCGGCGACCACTAGCGCGACCATGCCAAACATTAGCGCGAAGAATGAGGGAAGGATTCCGGTAGAACCTGGCACACGCCAATAAAATGCCGCGTTAAAAATTGGGGCGCTCAACAGCCAACACAAATACGAGAGCTCGAGCGTGGGTGTTGCGACAGAAATGCCGAGGGTACGCAAGCCTGCAGGGCCTCGGACATGAGGAGGCAGCAAAAGGAAGACGATGGCAGCGGCGACGGCAGCGACGGTTATCAGCACAAAGCTGCGCCATGGCAAACGAAGCGACCAAGCCAAAAGAAGTAGCACCGGCCAGGTTGCCAAACCCACGCCAAAGCTAAAGGAGGCCACAAATCCACCGGCAATTACAGCAAATGTAGCAGGCCAAAACCGCGCTGAGTGTGGATGCATGAATGGCAGGCAAATAAAGGAAACTTCCGCTCCCGTCATCATGAGAGAAGCATTGCAATTGAAACCTCCAGATGCAGTGATATGCGCTCGGCCCATCCAAAAATTTCCCACAATTACAACAAGAGTAGCGATTATCTTCGCCGTGAAATCTACCGTGTTATCGCGCCACACCGGGATAAGCAGTAGCCCTGTTGCGATGACAAGTAGTATGAGTCCGACATAAAAGACCACTTGCTGGTTACCGTGGAAAAAGCGAAGGTCCGCCAGCCAAATCAAGCTAGGGAAGAACAGCGAGTGGCCATTGTGTTTCCTCAACGCGCTTTCCAACCAACTATGGTTCAAGCACACGTCATAAATCCGCCAGAAATCATGGTGAGTCACCGGCCAGTGACCCAGACAGAGATAAGCCACACCGGAAAACAGGAAGACCGCTCCGAGGCAACCGGCGCATAGCTGGACGGCTCGATTTGCTGTTGCGTTGAACGTATTCATCGGCCTAAAAGAACATCTTACGCGCTAGCAAGTTATTGCAGTTGCTGACAAACGGGTCTCTTGTGCGCTGCCCCCTGTAAACATTTATGAATATAATGTGCACCGCCCGGCCTCCTCACCGTTCACAGGGCGCAAGGGCTTGGACTTTTTGGTGCGTTCGGGCCTGCGAAAGAACGTGATAATTTACACTGCACACCTCTTGTAGGTTGCGGACCATAATTCTTTGTGTAAGCGAGAAACCCCATAGTGTGCGTTAGAAAATGAAAGTCTCAATCGTCATCCCCTGTTATAATGAAAAGAGCACGATTGAGAAAATTGTTGAGGCAGTTTGCAATTCCCCGCTTGAGTGCAAAGAGATCATTGTAGTTGATGATTGCTCGCAGGATGGGACTAAGACTGTGCTTCAGGAGAGGCTTTCGCAAGTTGTTGATCGGATTATTTATCATCCGATGAACCGTGGGAAGGGAGCGGCGCTGCGCAGCGGCTTCGCAGCTGCGACCGGCGATATCATCCTGGTTCAGGATGCAGACTTGGAGTATGATCCCGCGGATTATCCGGCACTGCTGGAGCCGCTCATGTCAGGCAAAGCGGACGCTGTTTTTGGTTCCCGATTCCTGGGCGCACGGCCACATCGCGTCCTTTTTTTCTGGCATATGGTCGGCAACAAGTTTTTGACCATGCTCTCCAACATGTTCACCAATATTAACCTGACGGACATGGAAACGGGCTACAAAGCGTTCCATGCCCCTGTCATTAAATCGATTGAGATAGAAGAAGATGGTTTTGGTGTTGAACCCGAAATTATCGCGAAGCTTGCCCGTAAAGGCTGTAGAATGTACGAAGTGGGAATCTCGTACAACGGCCGGACTTATGCGGAAGGAAAGAAGGTCAACTGGAAAGATGGCGTCAGGGCGATTTACGCCATTTTTAAATACAATCTAGAGGCAGGCCGGCATTGAAGGAGATTGCACAAGACTCCGCTGTGAGCTGGGCGAAGGCAGATTCGCAGTTACGCCAAGAAGGCGACGAACACGCTTCTCCAGGGCAATGCGCGCCGGGCTCGGAGACATGGGGAACGGCGGCGCTGGAACAAAGGCGCAAGCGCACCCGGGATCATCTGGCAAGGATCGCCCCTCGGCGCGAGAGCTGGATTAAGCACAACAGTTATTATTACAAGTTACTAGGTCGTCTTCTTCAGTTCCTAGTTGAGCCTCAGAAAAAGGTGCTATCGGTCCGCTGTGACACCGGCAACACTTTGGCTGCGGTCAGACCAAGCCAGGGCAAAGGCGTCGACATCTGCGCCGAGATAGTGGAGATCGCGCGGCAACGCAATCCATCCCTCAGTTTTGCAGTCGCTTTTCCAGACAAAGACGAGTTCCGACAGGCGTTCAGTCCGGGCGAGATGTTCGATTACATTCTCTTCAACGATATTGGCGACACCGTGGACGTGCTTCAGGCGTTCAGGAATTTGAAACCGCTATGTCAGCGGCATACTCGGGTGTTGATAACAACATACAATCACCTCTGGGAACCGCTTGTTACATTTGCGGAGTGGACCGGGATGAAGGTTCCGCGTACCGAGCAGAACTGGCTTTCGACCGCAGACATTCGCAATTTGTTGAAGCTGGCCGGTTTTGAAGCTCTCGAGACTCATCGAATCGTTCTGTTGCCCAAATATTTGCCCCTGTTGTCTGGCTTCTTGAATCGCTTTTGTGCTCGTCTGCCATTTCTGAGTAAGCTCTGCATGACGCAAGTCGTCGTTGCGCGAATCGTTCCGCCGCCGGTCGCGTTGGAAGACCTTACCGTATCAGTGGTCATTCCGTGTAAAAACGAAAAAGGAAACGTTGAGGATGCGGTTCGCCGAATTCCGTCTCTTGCGGGCCGGACAGAGATCATTTTCTGTGACGATCAATCGACCGATGGTACCGCTGAGGAGGTGCAGCGAGTTCAGTCGTGTTATCCGGAGAAGAATATTCGGATTGAATATGGACCGGGAGTTTGTAAATCACGAAATGTCTGGACAGGTTTCGATGCAGCGAATGGCGATGTTTTGCTGATTCTCGATGCCGATCTAACGACAATTCCAGAAGAGCTGCCTTACTTCATAGAGGTAATCGTTTCGGGACAGGCGGAGTTTGTCAATGGATCGCGACTGGTTTATCCCGTTCCAAAAGGAGCTATGAACGGAGCGAACATGCTGGGCAACAAGTTTTTCAGTGTCGCTTTCACCTATCTCCTCGGCCAACGGGTAAAAGATACTTTGTGCGGCACGAAAGTTCTCTGGAGAAGCGATTGGGAACGAATTAAGCCTATGCTGGGAAGCTGGGGAACGGAAGACCGCTGGGGAGACTACGAACTCTTGTTTGGCGCTGCGAAACTGAACCTTAAAATTCTTGATCTGCCTGTGCACTATCAGGAACGCATTTACGGTTCGACGAAGATGATCAAAGTCTTTCGGAACGGACTCGTCATGCTAAGAATGTGCTGGCATGGCTTTCTTAAGCTAAAACTGGGCTACTAACCGGATATTAACTTAGATCTTCGGATTGCTGGTCAATATATCGCAAGCGACTTCGAGCTCGCATTCATCTGACTATTTTCCGTGCAAGAGCGCATTGCCAAAGAAGTTCAACACGGACGTTTCCTCGCACAACGCGGGGCGGGGGAGATTTGGAATTGGGAGAGCCCAGCCGGAAAACTTCGCTGGGCTCGTCGGGTAAAGATGCTCAGCAGTCATCTGAAGCCCGGAATGACCGTGCTTGAATTGGGATGCGGCACAGGTTCTTTTACCCGCGAGCTGGCGCGCTCGGGAGCGGAGATCGTCGCGATTGATGTCTCACCGGAGCTTCTGGAAATCGCCAAATTGAATTGCTC
>QHRI01000343.1 GCA_003221375.1 Verrucomicrobiota bacterium | reverse complement strand
ATGTACGGACGCGCCTTTCGCGAGCCGCCAAAGTCGGTGTGGCGCGGGGCATCCGAATACCAGGATGTGGTCGCCGGCGCCAAATTTTTGCAAACCCTCGACAACGTTGATCCGCAGCGAATCGGTCTCTGGGGCGGATCCTACGGCGGGTTTCTTACCGCCATGGGCCTCGCGCGCAACTCCGACATTTTCAAAGCCGGCGTCGATTTCCACGGCGTCCACGACTGGGCGACTTTCCTGCCGATGTGGTCCGAAGAGGCAGAGGGCAAGAACGCCGGGGTTGCCCCAGACGTGAAAGAAGCCCGCGACCTCGCCTTCAAATCATCGCCGGTCGCGAGCCTCGCAAACTGGCGGTCGCCTGTGCTGCTGATCCATGGCGACGACGATCGCAACGTGCCGTTCCAGCAAACCACCGATCTGGTTGAAAAACTGCGTGCGCAAAAGGTCGCGTTCGATGAGCTAATCATCCCCGATGAAATTCACGACCTGCTTCGCTGGAGCGATTGGGTCCGCGCTTACCGCGCCACCGCCGAATTCTTCGACCGCAGATTAGCCGCATCGGGCGAACGGAAGTGAACCTGCCGCGGCTGCCGCAGTCGAATCAATGGGTGTTCCCAACGGAGCCGTCACCACGCGGGGCAATCGCCGTGTCGAGAATCGCTTTGCGTTTTGAAAGGCGAGCCGACTTATTCTTCGCGCTGGTGGCAAAGTCGATGTCGCTGGCTAAGGTCGCGTTAATTACGCTGGGGTTGGCGCTGGTTAGTTGCGCGACGGAACCTCCACTCCTTATCGGGCGTTTTATCAAAGGCATCCCGCAGCCGAACCAGTGGAAAAATTTCCTGGCTCAAGCCGAACAGGGCCAGATCGAAGAGGTTCGCGATGAAGTAGCCCAGCCTTCGGCCGGCATGCATTGGATCGATTATCAGTTTGGGCAGGTCGGAGCGGCGCATCCTAAAGCCGCGACATTGTCGGAAATTTTCAAAGGAAAGTTTCGACCAGAGGCGAAAACCTCATACGCCCGCGTACATAAGGAAAAGACGACCGACGTCGAGTCCCTGCTCACCGCTCTGCCGACCGATGCGGAAATGACCCAGCAACATCACGGACTGGTCGCAAAGGATAGCAATCATCAAAACCACGTCCCGCGCATTGCTGAGGAAAAGCGAAGCGTAACCGTAAACGCGTGGCTCTATTGGGTGAGCCGCCAAAGTGACGATGATTATCACCTGATCCTTGGTGATACGTCGGAATTGAGTTCGAAAACGGTGTTCATGAACGCGGAGATTTCCGGGTTGCCGCCGGACAAGCCGACCCGGCAACCGTTTGTTCGACTGCGCGACGAGCTCAGAAACGTGCTAGCCACCAGGCCTAATAAGAACGGCGCCTTTGAGAATCCTCTTCCCGTGCGCATTACAGGCTCACTTTTGTGGGACGGCGAACATCGCAACCCGCACAATGTCGGTCCTAAAAAGCCGATCGACATCCGCCCGAAGAAAGCGTGGGAAATTCATCCAATCCACGATTTCGTTCATTGAGCGCCTGATTAGAGTTGCCGCGGAATTGGAGACCTCAAGTACAGATAGAGCTTAAGGAAATCATGTGGAGCTCACTGGTGGATGCGTCGCGGCTGGACACGTGACGATCGCGTCGCTTGACGATCCGACGCCGCTTGCGCCGCAGAAAGCGATCTGGCTCGAAACCAAATTGCCATGGGTTACGCTCGACAAATCGCTTTCGTCTTTTCCGATATCCCGAACCGCACGTAACCAATATTATTTGGCCGTAGGGAGATACGCAGAAAGCTTGTCGTACAAAGCGAGCTGAATACGACGATCTTCCTCGTTGATCTCATGCACCTTAAGTTGGTCGGCGGACATATGGCTAAGGGCATCGCGGAGTGCTTCAATGCGCTGCAGCAATTCTTCGCGACTGCCTTGAATCAGATATCCAGGAGGAATGCTGCTCGCGAAGGAGTTTGCGAAGACGACAACCTTCACGCCAGGCTGCAGTTGATACTGGGGACCGCCCGCTAAGATTGGTGTTTTATCGTCGTAACTCGAATATTCGAGAGTAGCCTCGCGAGGGTTTGCGCCAGGACTTCGCATCACTGCTAACACATCAACAACTGCCCGTGCTTTGATGTCGAACTTCGTTCGCGTGAGCTGATGCACTTCTCTTACAGAGCCAACGTAAACCACAGGCGCCTTTCTCCGGACACCTTCGATGAAGCTCCGCATATTCGCAGCAGTCACCTGGCTCGTATCAGTCGATACGAGGAGGAATCCCAAGATTAGCGCAAGTGGTACGAAACTCTTTCCGCGCATGCTGTCTAGAGGTGAATCGTAACAACGAATGGACACGAATCGACACGAATTTTCGGATTGCCGCGGCGATCGCTGCCCAGAATACTTAAATTCGCGATTATTTAGGCCTGCCAAGCCGTGATCCCAGAGACCACTTCCGCCGCGGCGGGCACGCTGTTCCTTCGATCGGATGACAAATTGAGTGAAGGCTGATTGATTGGTGGTTGGGATGTCATTCGATCTTCAACCGCATCTAAGAGGCGAACTGATCGAGCTTTGCCCGCTCCGGCGCGAGGATTGGAATAATCTCTTTGCGGTTGCAT
>QHRI01000342.1 GCA_003221375.1 Verrucomicrobiota bacterium | reverse complement strand
GATGGTCATACTAAAGGGATCGTTTGGATCGAGGCGGGTCTGACCAAACGTGAACAGTTCGTCGAACGGAATGTTTAATTCCTTGGCAAAATTCCCGAAATATTTCCGCATCATCTCGCGCGGGAACGAGTCGTTGCCGGCCGGAACTGGAGTATGCGTGGTGAAAACATTGGCGGCTGCTACCAGCTGAAGTGCTGAATAAAAATCGAGCTTCTTCTCCACGACGTTGAGACGAATGCGTTCGAGCGCCAGGAACGCGGAATGCCCCTCGTTCATATGAAATACGGCCGGCTGAATGCCGAGCGCGGCCAGCGCTTTCACGCCGCCAATCCCCAGCATGATTTCCTGGCGCATCCGCATCTCGAGGTCGCCGCCGTAAAGTTCGGCAGTAATCAATCGGTCCTCGGCGCTGTTTTCCGGAATATCGCTATCGAGAAGGTAGAGACTCACTCGGCCGACGCGCAATTCCCAGAGCCTGGCAAAAACCTGGCGGTCCAGAATCGGTACCGAAATCAACGGTTTCCCGTTGCCACGGAGGGCTTCGCGGATTGGAAGGTGATAGAAATTTTGGTTCAGATTAATCGCTGCTTGAACGCCGTCCTTATCGATCTGCTGCCGGAAATAGCCGTGCCGATAGAGCAAACCAATCGCGACGAAATTTAAATCCAGATCGCTCGCCGATTTGCAATGGTCGCCGGCAAGTATGCCGAGACCGCCGGAATAATTCGGGATCGATTCGTGAAAACCGAATTCAGCCGAAAAATAGGCAATCGGATTCTTGATCGCGTTTGCGGCTCCCCTCTTTCCATAAGTGTCGTGGCGCCCAAGATATTTTTCGAATTCTTCGAAGACCTGCTTTAGCTCGCGCAGGAAAGTTTTGTCCTGTGCGAGCTCTTCCAGCCGGGATTGCCGGGAAAGTTGAAGCATTCGGACGGGATTATGATTTGTTCGATTCCAAAGCTCGGTATCCAGATGGCGGAAGAGCCGGCGCGCCGTGGGTTCCCACGTCCACCACAGGTTGAAGCTCATCTCGCGCAGCGGCTCCAACGCCGCCGGCAGAATGGGAGTCACGTTATACGTTTGAAAAGTCGGCATGCGAATTCCTGTAGCCGGGATCGGTGAGCCCGGTCACT
>QHRI01000341.1 GCA_003221375.1 Verrucomicrobiota bacterium | reverse complement strand
GCCGACACGCGCCAGGCCATTCGTTCATGTAAGTTATGCGGATTTTTTGCTGCCGGCGAAATCTGCGACATATGCGTCGATTCCTCGCGTTCCACAGAGCTGCTCTGCGTTGTAGAACAACCGACGGACATTCTTCCTCTGGAAAAAACCAACGCCTTTCGCGGGCGTTACCATTCTCTTGGAGGGAAGATTTCTCCGCTCGATCATATTGGTCCCGAAGATTTGCGCATCAAAGAGTTACTGGAGCGCGTCGATCAGGAAAAAATCACCGAAATCATTTTCGCATTGCCTGCCGATGTGGAAGGCGAATCCACCACAAGCTACATTGCCGATCTTTTGAAGAACAAACCGGTCAACCTCACGCGCATCGCCCGCGGCATTCCGGCCGGCGGCGGCTTGGAATCCGCCGATGAATTGACGCTCTCAGCCGCGCTTTCAGGCAGAACGAAGTTGTAATCGTTGAAGGGTTGAAGCGATGAAGCGGCCGCAGCAGCCCTGTCCTGCCATGTTGAGCCAAGCGAAACATCTCTGATTCTAATCTCAGCGAGATCGAGGGCATTGATCTGAGATTCTTCGCTCCGTTCAGATGACAATGCCGTTTCCGCTTCAACGCTTCAACTTTTCAAAGTTTCAACGTTGCGCTAGTTTCGGTTAACATGTCCTGCGCAAAGATGGATCCAGCCCTACACCAGGCACAGAAGCCGTCTTGGATCAAAGTGCGGTTGCCGTCCAATCCGGTTTTCTTTTCAACCAAGGCGCTCATTTCCGATCTGCGCTTACATACGGTTTGCGAGAGCGCGCAATGCCCAAACCGATGGGAATGCTGGAGCCAGGGCACAGCAACCTTCATGATCGCTGGTGATCGTTGCACGCGCGCGTGCGGGTTTTGCGCCGTGATGACGGCAAAGCCTTTCGCGCTGGAAGAAGACGAACCGCAGCGCGTGGCCGAGGCGGTGTGCCGAATGAAGTTAAAACACGTCGTGATCACCGCGGTCGCTCGCGATGATCTGAAGGACGGCGGCGCCGGGCATTTTGCGCAGACGATTGCGGCAATTCGAGAGATGGATCCTTCGGTGATTATCGAAGTGCTCGTTCCCGATTTTCATGCCCAGGATTGGTGCATCCAGATCGTTCTCGACGCCAGTCCCGACATTTACAATCACAACATGGAAACCGTCGAACGTCTCACACCGCAGGTGCGTTCGCGCGCAAAGTATCGTACCTCGTTGCAAGTTTTACATCGCGCAAAGGAACTTTCTTCAGAAGTCGTGACCAAGAGCGGTGTCATGCTCGGACTTGGCGAGAAGGAGACGGAACTTTTTCAGACCATGGACGATCTGCGCGAGGTCGGGTGCGAAGTCCTTACCATGGGTCAGTACTTACGGCCCACTCCGAAGCATTTGCCGGTCGTTGAATACATCACGCCGGATCAATTCAGCTATTACGGTGACATTGCGCGGAAGAAAGGGTTTCTCCATGTCGCCTCTGGTCCGCTGGTTCGCAGCTCTTATCACGCGGCCGACTTTCATCCGGTACGCAGATGACGAAGGCGATGCGAGTCGCTATGCATGGGCTTGCAATCGTTGTTATTCCGAGCGAAGCGAAGCGCGG
>QHRI01000340.1 GCA_003221375.1 Verrucomicrobiota bacterium | reverse complement strand
CTCCGCCTCAAGCGGCTCTTTCACTTTCACGATCATGTCGGCCCGCGCGAAAACTTCTTTCGCCTGATCAACAATCTCGGCGCCGGCTTTTAGGTATTCGTCGTCCGGATATCCCGAGCCAATACCCGCGTTCTTTTGTACCACTACGGAATGACCTCGCCGGGTGAGTTGACCCGCAGCAGATGGGAGCAGCGCGACGCGCTGCTCCTGCTCTTTAATCTCTTTCGGGACACCAATGATCATGGAAAACAGTCAGAAGTGATTAGTGAGAAGTGAGAGCTGGAATCAAGCTAAATTACATCTCACTTGTCACATCTCACTTCTCACAACTAGTCGTCAGTTCAAGGAGGGATCGTCCGGCGCCGCGGCGAGCATTTTGTACCACGGTCCCAGGCTGCGCATGATGTCGAACCAGAGGTTCGGAAGCCGATCAAGTTTGAGCACCGAGGGATTGGCTTTTTGGAGAAGCCAGGATTTCTGCTTCATCTCGCTTTCAAGCTGCCCTGCCCCCCAGCCCGCATAGCCTACGAATGCGCAAACCGTAATGATCTTTTTTTGTTCAATTGTATCGCTTGTTTCCTTTAGACCGACGTCGTGATTGAGTTTGAGCCCTCCGCTCTGGTGCCATTCGAAAGCCGCAAACATCAGTTGATTTTTGCCAACAGGTCCGCCGAGAAAAACAGGCACCTCAGCAAGGTCCGGCGGCGGCGTCTCGGTCACCAGATCCGCGACCTGTCTGTCGAGTGGACGATTGATGATCACGCCAAGAGCGCCCTCGCCTGGATCATGCTCGGAAATAAAAAGCACGGTGCGCCGGAAATTGGGGTCAAGCATATTGGGATGAGCGACCAGCAATGAACCGGCAAGGCTGCGCGAGGCTGGCCCGTCATCCAAATTGCGCATCCAAAACTAGAAACTGCGCGACGCGCTTCCGCAAGCTCGGTTCCAACAACAATGTTGCTCCGTCTGCGGCGCAACACCCGTCTGGAAAAAAGAACGAATCTTCGTTTTATCGTCGATTTTCATTTGTTAATTTGTTGTCATGGCACGCACGCGAATTTTTTAGATAAAATTTTGTTGCGGTCTGCTGGAAGCTCGTTTAGTAGCTCCAAGTTTTTCACGATTGTTCTGGGGGGAACAGCCGCCCTTCACGCCTATCGGGTGTGGGGGGCGGTAATTTTTTGGGGGCGAAATCCGCTGGTTCTTCTTGCTCTTGCTCGCGCTCATGCTCGTGCTCGATTAGAGCCTCAGTAAAACAAACGCTCAACGTCCAACGCCCAATGTCGAAATCAGTAATCTCGGGCCGAATTTCGTGGCCGCTCGCGTTCACTCTAATTGCGCTCGCCATTGCGACTGTCGTCGTGATCATTTTCTGGCGAATCGAAACCTGGCCGGCCCGCACAGCGCAACAAAGCACCGCCGAGCTCGAGAAGCTGGGCAAGGATTTACGCGCCGCTTTCATCGACGTCACACATTTGCAGCCGCGCGTCACGATCAACAGCCGCGTCTACATGGAGCAAACGACGCCGACCAGCGAACTCGTTGTTTTGTCACGAAGGATCGAAGTTGAACACGAGCTCCTTCACACGTGGGTTGGCAGTTCGAAGCGTGTGAAGTTGCATGGCACATTCGTCGTCAAAGCCGGCTTCGATCTGCAGCACAACCTCTCGATCGATATTCGCCCGAATGAAATCATCGTGCAGCTGCCGCGCGCCCGGGTCCTTGGTATCGAACAGGATCAGGTGGATGTCCTGGCATTTGAAAATGGATTGTGGAACCGCATTTCAGGAGAGGACATGCAAAGCGAATTATCGATCCTGCCTCAACTTGCACGGGAAAAAGCA
>QHRI01000339.1 GCA_003221375.1 Verrucomicrobiota bacterium | reverse complement strand
ATTAGATGCCGCGCTCGAACTACCGCCGCGGCGGGGGCGTCGGTTGACTGCTCGGGGTCGGGACCACTCTTGGTGTAGGTGCGTTACTCTTCCCGGAAAGGTCTTTCTGCAACTCATCGGTGATTCTTTGTTTGACCATATTACGAATGGCATCGTTAAACGAAGGTGACGCAGTTGCGCTCGGTTGAGGTGCTAACGTCGCTCTGTTTTTATCAACCGAGCGCATGATCGCCGGCGTGAAAATCACTGACACAATGGCCAGCGTGAGGAGCAACGCCAAGACGAGAAAGATCGCGCGCGCAACCGGAGAAAGTCCTTTGTGCGTTGTGGTGGCAGGCGTGGTGCGTCGCACCCCGGCGACACAGCTCGGGGGCGCGGGATTGCCGATCGTCTCCGCGTAAAGGTTGACTAACGAAACAACAACTCCGTGTTTCACTTCCACGTCCCCTAGCTCATGCAGGTAACGCTGCCAACGACGATGCTGCGCCAGATCACCCGCGAAGCGTTTGCTCACCAGAATATGACCTGCGTCGCCGCAATCCATCACCCGGCGCGCGATATTGATTCCTACTCCGGAAATGTTTTCGCGCGCGTTAGCATCCCTGACGTGCTGCACCGGTCCGCTGTGGATTCCCATCCTTACCGGCAGGCTCGGTTGCGCGCGCAGAGCCTGGCTGACTTCTAAAGCGCACTCAGCAGGTCTCTCAACCGAACCGGTGAACACGAGAGCCATACCGTCGCCGGTCGGCAAGATGATCAGCTGCCCCGCTGCTTCTGCTTCACGCGCTGTTTCCGTATTGCGGACAATCTGATTCAACTCCTGAAGCGCTTCTGATTGCTCGTCGGTCAGCAGCTTGGAATATCCGACGATATCGATGAACAAAACATGCGCGATCTCCAGCCAGGCGCGGCTTGGTTTTCTCGTCATTCTCCATTTACCCGGAAACGTTAAGCGCACTCCGTCGATCGCTCTAGACGATTTTTTGCGTCCGGCCAATTCGCCGATGGCTCATTTTGCGAGTAGCGCACTAACGATCTAACGCTCAGCGTCAGAGGCGGCGCTAAGCACCGTCCGCTGCATGCTGTTGTTAGGCTTCATCCCGGTTGTCGAGAGCCCTTTCACTTACCGCAGCAACTTGAGAGCATGGTTTCCGTTGAAACCGGTATTGCAAAGTGCGTGATCCACAATCCATGCGCGAATTAGCTGGCGGTGGCCTTCGTTCAGTCGTCAATTGGCTTAACACCAAGTCGCTCAAGTCGCTTAACGCCGTCCTTCATGGCCTTCAGCGCTTCAGGGGAGTGCCCCTGCCACTTCGTCACCTCGCCCATGACTCGTAGCGGCTCCCGGGAGCGGAATGACTTCGTCGGATTACCCCGAAACTTCTTATTCGTCAGATCAGGGTCATCTTCAATCGGACCGGTGGGTTCCACGATGTAGATTCTGCCGGGACCTTCGCCGACAGCCAGCTCCGCTCCCCACGTGGCTGCATCCAAAGTGCGGGTCAGATAGACGTAGGCTGCCTTCGTCCTCTTTCCGTAGTTAGAGTTATAGCCGGGTTCGATCAGATCCCCTGGCTTCAGGTCCGCACGAGTACCATGGTAAAGAGGCCACTCCGTGACCTCGCCCATGACCCGCAGCGGCTCGCGGGAACAACATGACATCGATGGATGGCCCAGAGACTTCTGGTCTGTCAGGTCTGAGACATCTTCAATCTGGCCGATCGGCTCGACGATGTAGACCCTGCTGGGACCTTCGCCGACTGCGAGCTCTGCCCCCCAGATGGCTGCATCCAGATTGGGGGTCAGATAGACACAGATTGTCATTTTGTCCCGCTCACCGACGTCCGGAAGATTGCCTGGCTCGATCAGGTCTCCTGGTTTCAGGTCGGCCCGTGTCCCATGGTAGAACCGTTGCGACCACAGGTCGTTGATGCCAAAAATGCCTATGTCCATGTCTGTCACCTCCTAATTTACGATGGGTGCCTAACGAGACCAAGCTGAGCCACAGCGAGCGGAAGCGCGCATGGCAGCAAACAGAGTGTGGAAGATCGACCTAAAGCTAGACATGGAATGGCTAGCGGCTGGCTCCGGCGCTTGGTTAGGCCTCTTGCGAGCGAAATGATCGCGCACCGGCGGTAGAAAAGACATCGCAAGAATCGCACCGGTCAATAGCAGCATAAGTGCAGTCACCGTAGGAACGAAAAAAGGCGGCGGCGAGAGAGAATAGTGATGCGCTCGGAACGGGCTTATGAGCAATGCAACGGCAAGAAGAACAACAAAGATCAACCGCGCCCACCGCTGAAAAAACCACATACCTGCCAGTATGGCTAGCCAAAAAGCGACTGTGATAGCATCCCCGGTCAGTGCGACATATGGATGAGTCAACTTGAACAAGCTGACGTGCGAGTACACCCCCAGCCGAGGAGCCATTCGGCGAAAATCCAGCAACCACGAATAGCGATGAGGGCGCGATAAACCCGGGTGGCGCTCATGGGCTTAACGAGAACAAGATCAGCCACCGCTGATGAGAGCAAGACAGGCTTGGAATAAACGTGTGTTAGTCATCGAAAACTGAGGCTGTACGCAGTCAAGCGGTTGGCTGCATCGCCTGGTTACGCCTTTCGCGTACGGCGTCATGCGCCTTCGTGCTGTTTTGTGAGCTGTCCAGCCGCAATCCGCCAGCCGTCGGCTTGCTTCACCGCGACTATGATCATGGCTCTGTCGAGCACAGGAACCTCTTTTCCGTCCTCCATGAACTTCGCGTGAAAAAGGATGACAACAACATCCGGCCGGACGCTCTGCACCTTGATGTCACGCGCGGCGATGGCCGTCTGCTTAGCCCAGGTCGTGTGAATCTCCTCAAATCCTTTGATCACATCGGCGTCACCTACGATCCGCGCCTCGGCTACAGGCACCCAGACGGCATCCGCCGTGAAAAGCCAATCAAACGCTTTTACGTCGTGTGAATTCCACGCTTTAACGAAATCGTCCACGACAGCTTCAGGCGTTAGGCTTTGAGCCGGGGTTGTGGCGGCGAATAGTAGCGACAAGAATGCCGCGCCAATAAGTTTGGATATGGAATGTGACATATGCATGTGAGTCGGCCTAACGTTAAAGATGCGCCACGACAGCTGGTGGCGTTGGCTCTGGCGTGTGGTTAGGCTAATTGATTTATTTGCTTGATCGAGATCCAGGTTGGACACTGGAAAACGCATCGCAGAGGTTAAGTGCTGTCTCTATCGCTGACACAAGCTCAGGGGAACGAAAATCGTATTGGTCCGGAATATGGAGACAGTGCACAGGCTTATCCGTCATGCGAGTGATCGCGTCGTGCTGCTCCTTATCGGCACAAACGATTTCGTCTGCCCATTGGAGCAGTTGAGGAGTCACGCGTATCAATGCGTAATCGCCCAAGCCTACAGCCCTAGTGTTGCAACGGTAAGGCTCGTTACTCAACACCCAGGCAATAGTGGCACTGCGCAATATGCCAGCTGAGCAAACGCACAACACGCGCCTGAAGTTTCCTTCGGATTTGCCCTTCATGTAACTAGGAATACCCGATGCAAATTGCTTTGAACAGCGTCCGTTTTGCCGTATCAGCGTGCGCATGACAGTATCGGAGCGCCGACGGATGATCAAGC
>QHRI01000296.1:6132-7808 GCA_003221375.1 Verrucomicrobiota bacterium | reverse complement strand
GGAACCGGTTGTGACTTCAGTGACAGCGATCCGGTCGTCGATCCGACCAGCCCAATGATGACTGGTATGCCTAATCCCATTCCAGGCACGTCTGCCAGTCACCTCTCGTTTACAGGACTGCCAGGACCGGCGCACGTCGTTGTCACAGCCAGCACCACTGGAAATCCGACGCTCTACGATCTGCAAATCGGCGGCACCTGTGGAAGTCCGACCCCTACACCGACGCCTGGAACACCAACACCGACGCCAACGCCTGCGACGCCCACACCCACACCGACACCGACACCGACGCCGACTCCTGGTACTCCAACGCCGACACCTACACCTGGGACGCCGACACCTACACCAACACCTACGCCCGGCGGGGGAACACCGACACCGACGCCGACCGCAACGCCTAGAGCGACACCGAGGCCGCGGCCGACTCCCCATCCGCGGCCGACGCCGCCGTGATGCCCCTGACTCCCATGTGCTTTAGGGGGCACACGTGAATCGACTTTTGCAAAAAAAATGCCAGCCCGGCTCGGACCGATGACAGAAAGTCGCTGAAGGCGCAATTTAGGAGGCAGAGCCACATTACTTTGCCAACGCGACGTACTCCACCCAGACAAGCCAACGTGTTAAGGAGTCGCGGCGGCGAACCGTTCCACCTGCTGAGGGGAGGCGCGTGTCCTCACGCGCAGGTATAGAGACAACCCCAGATTGCGGCTGAGGACTCCGAAAGCGTTCGCGAACAGGCAGCCGCCTCCACCCGGCACTGGACGCCGGAAAGAAATGGATCTGGCACTTAATTATATTCAGCGTTGGACATTTCCCTGCCCGCAGTGCTACAGCGCTGCAGGCGGGCCTGAAAAAGAGCAAGAGTTTCGCCTTTTCAGCATTTCAGTTTTTCGAGTATCATCTCAATCTTTGGAGAATTAAATGAATATTAAACTCGCAAACTTCCCTGAAAGCGACTTCGTAAGCGTTGTAGCCGCCTCGCTGTGTCGAGGCGCATTGGCGTTGTTGCTCCCGCGATCACGGCGACGCAGCGCCGTGGCTACAGCACTACTCGCAGCCACGCTTGGCAGCACCGCTCCTGGCTTAGCAAAAGCGGACGTCATCAATATCAGCCCCATCAAGGACAACACGCTCTACGAATACGACCCGACTGAAGGTGACCTGAGCAATGCACTGGGGTTTCACTTCTTTGCTGGTGCGACCGGCATGAGCGAGCTCCGGCGAGGCGTGCTCGCGTTCGATGTTGCCGGAAACATCCCGGCAGGCTCGAGGATCATGGGCGTAACCCTGACCCTGAACATGTCCAGAACAGCCCTCATTACTGCGCTAACCGTTGAGCTGCACACGCTGCTGGCGGACTGGGGCGAGGGAACATCCCAGGCATCTGGAGAAGAAGGCACGGGTGCGCCGGCCACTCCCAACGATGCCACATGGCGGCATCGTTTCTTCGATACCATCTTCTGGACCACCGAAGGCGGGGACTTTTCCGCAACGGTAAGCGCGAGCCAGTTAGTTGGCGACGTCGGGGTGTATACTTGGAGCTCGCCACAGATGGTTGCCGATGTGCAGTCGTGGCTCGAAAATCCAGACGCCAACTTCGGCTGGCTGGTATTGGGAGATGAATCGGGGGCCGGTACGGCAAAACGGTTCGATACTCGGGAGAGCGCCAGCCCACC
>QHRI01000296.1:2510-6044 GCA_003221375.1 Verrucomicrobiota bacterium | reverse complement strand
AATAAGACCGTATGACCTTTAAAACCGAATTCCAGCTTATTCTTGCAGTCATCCTTGTCGGTATCGGTTCCAGTCTGGCGGTTGCGGACATTGTCAATATCAACCCCAGTAAGGACAACACACTGTATGAGTACGTTGTTGCGGATGGCGATAAGAGCAATGCTCTTGGCGATCACTTTTTCACCGGCGAGACCGCCATGAGCGAACTCCGTCGCGGTGTGCTCGCATTCGATGTCGCTGGAAACGTTCCAGCAGGCTCGACGATCACCGGCGTGACTTTGACTCTAAACATGTCCAGAACACCTTCCGGAACCGCTAGAACCACTGAGCTGCACAAGCTGCTGGCCGACTGGGGGGAAGGAACTTCCCAGGCATCCGGAGAGGAAGGCATCGGAGCGCCCGCCACTCCCAATGATGCCACGTGGCGGCACCGCTTCTTCGATACCATCTTTTGGACAACCGAAGGCGGCGACTTCTCCGCTACGGTCAGCGCAAGCCAGTCGGTTGGCGCGATTGGAGTCTACACCTGGAGTTCACCGCAGATGACCGCAGATGCGCAGTCATGGCTGGATAATCCGGGGACTAACTTTGGCTGGCTGGTGTTAGGCGACGAGTCGGGCAGTGCAACGGCGAAGCGATTCGACACCCGAGAAAGCACCAACCCGCCGGTGCTGACTATTCAATACACGACGTCAACTCCGACCCCTACTCCCACCTCTTCGCCGACTGCCACGCCTACTCCAACACCAACCCCTACTCCGTCAATAACACCTACACCGACAGCCACAGCCACAGCGACCGCCACACCTACGGCTACACCCACACCAACGCCCACACCTTTTTCCCATCCATTGCTGTTCCCGCCTGTTAGTACCGACGGAAATGTGTCAATTGGCATCGATGAAGCGTGTGTCCAGATATTGGATGGACCATGCACTAACATGTGGACCTACGGTGGCACGTACCCTGGACTAACAATTCGCAGGCCTACCGGAGAAACCACTGAGGTCACCTTTACCAATAACCTCAACGCGGCCGCCGGCGAGTTAACTGTGCACAACCATGGCAATCACTCTACCGCCGTCAATGATGGCCAGCCAGATAGCCTTCTCATCCCAACGGGAGGATCGCGCACATATTCCTACGACGGCCTGGAAGAAGGCGCTAATCAGCGAGGCAAAATGCAGTTCTATCACGACCACCGCATGGATGTTACTGGTCGGAACATATGGATGGGTCTAACAGGCATGTACATTGTTGATGATCCGGCCGATCCACAAACGCTCCCTTCAGGTGTTTTCGATTTGCCTCTGGCAATTGCTGACAGGCAATTCGACGCAAATAACCAAATCCCGTACGTGTTTGACCCTAATGGTGTAACCGGGGATAAGTTCCTGGTTAATGGTGTTTATCAGCCATACCTCGAGGTAGGCGACCGCAAATACCGGTTCCGCATCTTAAACGCGTCTAACCATCGCACCTACAACCTGACATTAAGTACGGGAGGTTCCTTCACGCAAATTGGAACTGAAAGCGGTCTGCTTCCCGCGCCCGTAACACGCACGGAGATGCGGATAGGCCCGGCGGAACGCCTGGATGTTGTGGTAGATTTCGCCGGGAAACTCGGGCAAAACCTCTATCTGACGGATACGCTCACGGGCACGGAAATACTCCAGTTCCGCGTAACTCAACACATCATCGATGACAGCACAATACCCGCAACGCTACGCCCCCTGCCGGATATCGGTGAACCGACGGTGACACGGAACTGGAGCTTTGACCGAACATCAGGCCACTGGACGATCAATGGCTTGCGATTCGATCCGAATCGAGTCGACGCTCGACCAGTCCTTGGGACGACTGAGAAGTGGGTCTTTACAAATCCTACCGGGCAGGCCCATACGGTGCACATTCATGATGTTTCGCAGCAGTGCTTGAGCCGCAATGGGGGCTCATGTTACGCCTATGAAACGATGAAGGAGACCTGGTACCTGGCGCCGGGCGACGCCGTGGAAGTAAAGCTAAAGTTTACCGATCATACCGGCATGTTTATGCTGCACTGCCACATGGTTGAGCACGAGGATGATGGAATGATGACACAATTTGAGGTAGTTGCGCCGCGCGCGACTCCCACACCGAGACCGCGACCAACTCCAATCCCGCGCCCTACGCCGTAGCCCCCGAAAAGACCAGCGACGACCGGCTCAATTCTCGCTCGGCAGGCTGTTTCCGTGGTCCAGCTGGGTTGCACGCTGGAAATGCTTTTGAGCTAGCTCAGTCATGCCAAGGTCCTGCAGGCGGCGGCCAATCATCCAGTGGAAAAGTGGATCATTGGGGGTGGCCTGGTCGGCTTGCATCTCATGGCTACTGGCCTCTTCGACTTTGCCTAACGACTGCTTTGCGCCGGCAAGCTCGTTATTCACCAGGGCCAGGCGCGGATTCCGCTGCACTGCGTCGGCCCACACCGAAATCGCTTCGTCCTTGCGGCCAAGCTGCCAGAGCGATTCGCCTTTTTCCTGGCGCGCGAGAATCAAATCGTCTCGTTCTGCCAGAGCTTCATCCAGACTCGCCTGTGCCTCGTTGTAGCGTCCCAGCCGATTCAAAATCGCGCCACGGTTTCAAGCCATGCCAGTTTCGGCAGCGCTTCGCTGTTTACAAAAAGCGCAAGCTTGGAAGCAGCGTGAAGATGGCCTGTTCCCTGAACGATGTTATCGCGGTCAGAGGAACTGAGCCAGCGAGCAGGATTGAGCTGAGCCAGGGCAAGTTCATCCGGGAGATGGATTCTCTGAAATGCGCGGCCGCCCAGAAACTCATGGTAACGGATCAAGCCGCTGTGAGCATTCAATCCAATCCAGATACACGCGAAGATTGCAAACACCCAGCCCGCCCTTCGAAGCTTCCCCGCAGACTTCAAATTAAAACGGTAAAAGGACAGTTCTTTTGTCCGGAACAATCTCCACAATTTCAGGGTCAGAAACGTCGTAATGGTGGCGCATCCCAAGGCCATCAGGAATGGGACCAGCGCGTAAACGCCGCGCACAGCCATGAAACTTCCAAAAAAAACGAGTCCGCCGACGATTTCTTCCGGCCACGTTAAAGAATAGTTCCTCTTAATTGCGTCCGACCTGGGAAGCAGGATCGGGGGCTTGCCGAACCCAAAATATAAGGCGTCGTTCGGACAAACGCTGACGCAATCCATGCACTTCATGCAGCCCGGATCGACCACCATTCCATACTGCTTCACTTCCGCGTGCACCAGAACGTTTGAAGTGCAGGTGGCAGTGCAGTGGCCGCATTGATTGCACGCAGGTGTCACACGGATTTTCCCGGGCGACAACTTGTCGGCCAACCCGAAAAATCCACCATAGGGACAGGCGTAAGTGCAAAAGCCTTTCTGCCCAAGAAAATAGACGGTCATGAAACCGCAGACGAAAAGAAACGGAATGGCCACAGCTACCGAGGGAAACGTCTGCCAGAAATTAGTAGTCACCAGATGATTGGTGAACTTTGGGATAAGCGGGTCCTGCGGCTCCG
>QHRI01000296.1:0-2422 GCA_003221375.1 Verrucomicrobiota bacterium | reverse complement strand
CCCAGCCGCAAACGTATCGACCGAAGATTAACGTGGCCAGGATCGCCAGAGCGAAAAAGATGAATCCTGCGTTGATGAACCCCTTTTGCAGCGTGTACATGGTCTCCGAAGGTTCGATTGGCGAAACCGTCCTGCCCACGACGCGCCACTGAATGATGTGGGCGATCATGAATAGATTGAGCAGAATGAGCGCCGCGGCTCGCCACCGGCTGGTCTTTGATTTACGGATCCCGCTTCTGCTGTAGCTCGCCTTGACCGCGGCAGTTGCCCGCGCGGGAGTTTGGCCTCTGGTCTTTGATTCCTGACTGACGCAACCGCTTTTCACGAAGTTGGCGAATTTACTCAAAATCGGCGCGACGCCGAAAGTCCGAGCCGGACTGGTGTTAACACTCGAGACGCGCGCTACCCAGACAGTCGGTTTCCAAAAAAATCGTCACCAAGTTTTTCCAGGATTTCCTTTACTTCACCAAGGCGCTTATGAGAAGTATTCCAGCTCTCCCTGGCACATGGTCTAAGAAGCCAATTATTCGGAGGATTCAAAACAATGTTAAAGAAAGCCCTGACTGCCTTCCTTCTCCCGTTCCTTTTTGTACTCAGCCCGTCTGATGCCGGATCCGCGAATCTGCAGCATCAGAAGAGTCCCGATAATTCGAACCAGCCGACGGGGACTCTGCAAAAGATGATCGTGGAAAGCGGAAGCGCGATGATGGAACTCGATCTCAGTCGTCTGAACGGAATTAGCACGGCAACGGGAGGAGCGGTGCAAGTGCAGTTCGCCGTAGAGGCCGATTCCTTCTTTCCCATTCTGGTTTTTAACAACCTCTTGCGCGGAGCGGCATCTGGATCGATGGGCTTGATCTCGCAAAATGCCCCGGCGCTTCCTGGGACACTGGGTCCATCGATCAATCGGCTGCTGGTTGAAAAACTTCCGTCAGGCCAAGCCACGGATCTCGCTGTGCGCGACGCAAAAACCGGTTTCACTTTTTTCAATATTGAAGGGCACCAGTACGACTACGACGCCAACGCAGAGTCGCTTGCCATTAACGGCGGAAGACTCACGATGTCGCGAGATTTCGCCAACGCCCTTGGACGACCTTCAGACGCTGGGGCGGTGGTGGGAAAAATCGGTATCGGTGTGGCAATGCAGCCCGTGGAAATCAAGCAGCTTGTCAACGGTCAAGTCGAAGGGGTGACGATGCCGCCGCTGCGTGGTGCCGCCGAGGCACAAACGCCAACAGCGACTCACGGGCCCGATGTAATTGTAGGAGATCTCCCCGACGTGGAGGAACTCGGGAACGCTGGAACACAGGTCGGTCTCGCAGTTGCAACGACTTCTTGTAAGCATACGTTTTTCGCATTGGAGGACGACGCTTGCGGCTTTGGTTGCAACACGAGCGGGTGCGGCACAGGCAGCCATCTTTGCCCGGGGTGCTCCGATCCCTACTCCGCGGGGTTAAACGGCGATCAGGACCAGATTGGGTCGCGCGCGTGGGTCAATCCATTTACTGGTAACTTTCCAACGACCGCAAACGATCACAGCGGCCACAACCACGACGGCCTGTCGCACCGGGTTCTCGTGGACGTTAACGACCTCAACACAACACTCAATCAAGGCGCGAAATATTTTGCTGAAGCACAATACGTGGCCCCGAGCGAATATACCTGGTGCCAGACGCATCCCACGGAATGCAACCTGTCTAACAACGCCTCACATCGCCAGTATAGCGTCAGCGGGACGACCAGTTTCAGCTTTTCGCCAGTCGGTAACACAGTGCGAATGCTGGCTGCCATCTGGGCTTGGACGGGCGCAACGATCAACCGCTTCGAGGCAGACCCTGGCAATGATGGCTTCTGCTTTTTGGGTTACAAGGTCACCAATCCTTCGCCTGGAGTCTGGCACTATGAGTATGCTCTCTATAACATGAACCTGGACCGAGCGATTCAATCTTTTGGTGTTCCTTTAGGAGCCAGTGTTAACGTCAGTAACATTGGATTTCACGCGCCGCCTCAGCATCCCGGTTGGGCAAACGACGGCACGCTTAACAGCCAGGGGTATAGCAGCACACCGTGGACGCCTACTCAGACTGCCAATTCACTGATCTGGGCTACGGAAACCTTTGCGAACAATCAAAACGCCAATGCGATTCGCTGGGGCACACTTTATAATTTCCGGTTCGATTCGGATCAACCGCCGCAAGCTGCTAATGCTACGGTCGGCTTCTTCAAGACTGGAGCCCCCATTACGGTTGCCATCCAGGCACCCGCGCAGAGTGGCACACCAACTCCGACACCCACCTCTACCCCTACACCGACCGCAACCGCTACTGCGACGCCACGACCTACTCCAACACCGAGGACCAGCCCAATACCCAGGTCTCGCCCCACGCCGCCACCGCGTCCGACGCCTCCGCATTAGAAAAGT
>QHRI01000295.1 GCA_003221375.1 Verrucomicrobiota bacterium | reverse complement strand
ACAGATGCCGACGTGCGCGAGATTTATTGGTTCGCGGGCAACACATTCATTGCCAGGACCAATCCGCAGGACGTCGTTACATGGAAAGCAGCGCCTGGCAGTTACGAACTCACCGCCCTGGACGATCATGGTCGCGCCGGGTCGTGCGCGGTAACGGTGCAATAGAAGACGCACGCCGACTGCAAAAGGGGTGATTCGCGCAAGGATTTGCGCTGAGATGCTTGCTGCGGTTCCTTGCAATTCGCAATCGTCAATCTGCATTCCGCAATCGTTACATGTCCCGCCAATATACGCTTCAACGTGCCCCAGCATCCCGCGAGGGCGGGATTCATATCGATTACGCTGCTGAGCTAAATCAACAACAGCTTGCGGCCGTGACTGCGCCGCCCGGTCCGCTCCTTGTAATCGCGGGCGCCGGATCGGGAAAGACGCGTACCCTCACCTATCGCGTAGCTTACTTGCTCGAAAACGGGATCGACCCGCGAAACATTCTGCTTCTCACGTTCACAAATAAAGCTGCACGGGAGATGCTCGGTCGCGTTGTGAATCTGCTGCCGGTCGATGCCAGCGGACTTTGGGGCGGGACATTCCATTCGATAGGAAACCGGATTCTGCGTCGGCACGGCAGTGCGCTGGGCTATTCAAGCGGGTTCACCATCATGGACCGCGAAGATCAAAAGGATTTGATTGAAGCCGTAGTAGCAAGCGCAGGAATCGATCCAAAAGAGATTCGATTCCCGAAAGGCGATGTGCTCGCGGAAATCTTCAGTTTTGTCGTCAACACAGAGAATCCGTTGGAGGAACTGCTTGCGGAAAAGTTTCCATATTTCCTGCCGCTGCTCGAGAAAATTCACGATGTTCGAGAGCGCTACGAGAAAAAGAAGAAGGCGACAAATTCGATGGATTTTGACGACTTGCTGCAAAAAACCTTGTCCCTGTTTCAGCAGCACGAACGGATCGCAGAAATTTACCGCCGTCAGTTCCAGTTTGTTCTTGTTGATGAATATCAGGACACGAACAAAATCCAGGCTGATCTCGTTGATCTGCTCGCCCGCGATCATCACAACGTGATGGTGGTGGGCGATGACGCGCAGTCGATCTACTCGTGGCGCGGCGCCAACTTCCAAAATATTCTCGAGTTTCCGAGGCGTTATCCGAATGCGCAGGTGTTCAAGATCGAAATGAATTACCGCAGTGTGCCGGAAATTCTGGAAGTCGCGAACGCGGCCATCGCGGCGAATGTTCACCAATTCCGCAAACGTTTAAGCGCGACGCGCGAATCAAAAGCGCTGAGGCCGGCTTTGGTGGCGCTGAACGACAGCGGAGAGCAAGCTCAGTTTGTCGCGCAGCGGATTTTGGAACTGCGTGATGAAGGTGTCGACCTCAACGAGATCGCCGTGCTCTACCGGGCGCATTATCACGCAGTCGAGCTGCAACTGGAGCTTTCCCGGCGCGGGATCCCCTATCAAATCACCAGTGGCATTCGATTCTTTGAGCAGGCGCATATCAAGGACGCGACTTCATTCATCCGTTTCGTGGCGAATCCGCGCGATGAAGTCGCATTCAAACGCATGGTGAAATTGCTCCCCGGAATTGGCAACCGCACGGCAGAAAATCTTTGGCAAAGATGGGCGACGGATGTTGTTGCTGCCGCGGGTGCTGAGGGCGGCCCTGAAACGGACCCGGATGCCGCCGGGGTCGGCGCCCCCGGCTACAGCTTTGGCGAGCGCCTCATGGCCATGAACGTTCCTGCGAAATCAAAGAAGGGATGGGAGCAACTTGCGCACACGCTGGACGAAATCGCTCCGGCTGGCCAACCCATCGTGCCATCAGAAATGATCACGTCCGTGGTCGAGGCGATCTATGATGATTATGCCAAGGCAAATTTCACAAACTACGAACTTCGCCGGGAAGATTTGAACCAGCTGGCGATCTTTGCCCGTCAATTTAAAGACGTGCACGAATTTCTTTCGCAATTGGCACTGATCAGCAACGTCGATGCAGAAGCCGCGGCGATCCAGGCAGGCGACAAAGAATCGGTCAACCTTTCTTCAGTGCACCAGGCCAAGGGCCTTGAATTTCACACGGTGTTCGTGATCTGGTTGACGGACGGAATGTTTCCGAGCAATCGCTCCCTTGATACCCGCGAAGCGCTCGAGGAAGAACGACGTCTATTTCCCTCGCGGTTTCTCCAGGAAATCCCAAACGATCTTGTGGAAGACTGGCAAGTGACGAGAAAATGACTAAGGAAAGCTCTAATGATCGAATGCCGAAAAAAGTCGGCAAATGTGTTCGTCATTCGGATCTCGTCATTATTTCGTCATTCGTCATTCGTCATTCGTCATTCTTCTGATGGATCTCTCACCAGAGAAAAAAATCGCCGGGGTTCTCGTGCCGCTGTTTGCATTACGCGGAGCAGGCGATCTGGGAATTGGCGACGTCGGTGCGTTGCGGGAGTTCATCGATTGGGCGGCGACAATTGGATTTAAGCTTGTCCAGCTCCTGCCTACCAACGAGATCGGGAACGACAACAGCCCTTACAACGCGATCAGCGCCATGGCCATCGAGCCAACCACGCTGCACCTTGCGCCAAACTCGCCGCCAGATTTAACGCGCGAAGACTTTGATGCCTCAGTTGCTCGCGCCGATATTCACAGCCTCCGACTTGGCGAAGTAAAGTACCGCCAAATCAAAAAACTAAAGCGTTGCATCCTGGAGAAAGCGTTTGCGAATTTCTCCGCTCACGCCAGCGAAGAACGGCAGTTGGAATTCCGAATGTTTTGTGACCAGGAAGCCGCCTGGCTGCGCAACTACGCATTTTTCCGCGTCCTGATGGAGGAGAATGACGATTCCGCTGCATGGAATCGTTGGCCAGCGCAATATCAATCAATAGAAAGAGCGCGAACCTGGTTATGCGCTCTATCGCAAGATCGACAAGCCGCGCTGGCGGCCCGTCAAAATTTCTTCTGCTATGTGCAGTGGATCGCGCACCAGCAATGGCGCGCAATCAAATCATACGCTGCGGAACGAGGCGTGGCGCTGATGGGCGATATCCCATTCGGTGTCAGTTACTATAGCGCTGACGTCTTCGCGCGGCCGGATGAATTCGTGCTCGACTGGTGCGGCGGCGCGCCTCCCGAGCCTTATTTCAAAGAGGACGTGTTTACGCAAAAGTGGGGCCAAAACTGGGGTATTCCGCTTTATCGCTGGGACAGAATGCGCAAAAACAATTTCGAATGGTGGCGCGAGCGTGTCCGCGCTGTCCGTCAAATTTTTCATCTCTTTCGCATTGATCACGTGCTCGGAACGGCGATTCCCCGCATTTCGTTCCTCGCGACGATGAGACACCCGAAAATCGCGAGGCGAACAAACGCGAAGGCGAAGAATACCTGCGCGCTATCCTCGACGAAGCAGGCGCCTCGCGCGTAGTCGGCGAAGACCTTGGCATGGTGCCTGATTACGTGCGGCCAAATCTGCGCTCACTTGGCATTGCCGGATTCAAGATCCCACAATGGGAAGTTCGCGGTGAACAAGTCACGCCCGGGAGCGAATACGAGCGGGTTTCCATTGCGACGTACACAACGCATGACCACAAACCGATCCGCGCTTTATGGGAAGAAGCTTTTGAGCATCCGACCGCGACCGCGGAACAGTCGCGATTCGACCTGGCGAAAATCGCCGTCTTCGCGGGGTTCGACCCAAGAATCGACCAAATCGATTTCGAAAAAGATTTTTACCCGGCAATCATGGAAGCGCTGTTCAAGTGCGAGTCATGGATCGCCGTGGTTATGATCACTGATCTATTAGCGCGAAAATACCGCTTCAATGTGCCTGGGACAAAAGCAAACTTGAATTGGACTCGGCGAATGCAGCGCTCGATCGCACAACTCCGTTCCAACCCCAAAGAACAAAAGAGAATGCGTCTAATCCATGAGCTGCTGGCAAGAACTGGACGCGTTTGAAATTCGCTGCGACGCTGGCTGCAAAGTAAGGATCGAACGGCGGTTCTCAGGGGATCCGCCTACGCGCTCTTCTCGATAGGGGCGCCGACTTTATTGCCCCATTCCGTCCAAGAGCCGTCATAATTGCGGACATTGTTCAGGCCTAACAAGTACGTGAGCACAAACCAAGTGTGGCTGGAGCGTTCGCCAATACGGCAATAAACAACAGTTTCTTTTTCGGGGAGAACTCCGCATTGGTCGAAATAAATTTTCGCCAGTTCCGAAGCGGGCTTGAACGTCGCGTCATCGTTTGTTGCCGTTTTCCACGGCATGCTTTTTGCCCCGGGAATATGGCCACCGCGCAACACGCCTTCCTGCGGATACTCCGGCATGTGCGTGATCTCACCCCTGTATTCGCCCGGTGACCGAACGTCGATCAGTGGTTTGCCTGCCTTGCTTTGCGCCAGCGCCTCTTCGAAGAAGGCACGGATCTCTTTATCGAATCGTTTCTTCGGCACCGGATAGTTTGTTTTTGCATACTTGGGAATATCGCGCGTCATCGGGCGACCTTCGGCTTTCCATTTGTCGCGGCCGCCATTCAGAATTTTCACCTTCTCGTGTCCAAACAATCGGAACGCCCACAGCGCGTAGCAGGCCCACCAGTTGGCTTTATCACCGTAAAAAATGCAGGTAGTCTCTGGCGTGATGCCGTTACGGCTGCAGAGCTCTGCGAATTTATCGGGCGAGATGTAGTCCCGAACCACGGGATCCTGCAAATCGGCACGCCAATCGATATGCACTGCCCCGGGAATGTGTCCGGTATCGTAAAGAAGAACGTCTTCGTTCGATTCCACGATGCGGATTCCTTCGTCTTTAAGATGCTTCTCGAGCCAATCGGTCTCCACCAGCGCTTCAGGATGCGCGTATTGCGTGAGTTCTGTCGCCATAAGAGAGGAAACCTCAGGCGGCCCTTCCAAACGGGCAAGGGATTTTACAATTTGATCCCTGTAGCCACGGCGCTACGTCACCGTGCTGCCAGCGGGGCAACGACGGCGGGACGCCTCGACACAGCGAGGCGGCTACAACATTCTGAGATGCCTTCTAGAAATTAATCTTCGACAGCGACTTTCTGGCAGCGGGCGACAGTCTTAATGCTTCTTCGCTTGCAAGAGCTTGATCGCGTCGCGCAACTCTGCGGCGCGCTCGTAGAGCTCTTTTGCAATCGCAGTTTCCATCTCGCGCTGCATGATCTCCAGCTTAGAAAGAGGGCGTTTCGCTTTGACTTCCTCAAGCCATTCATCGAGAAACGCGATCTCGGAACTTTTCGACACCAGTTCCGGAAAGTTTGACTGTTGCAAAAAGTCCACGATCCCATCGCGGCCACGCTCAATCTCCGCTATGGCCTCTGCAAATTTGCCCTGGCCCAGAAAAATGGACGCCTTGGCGCGCGTGTTCATCATTAGCACGTAAGGCCGGAACTGTTGCAGGCTCCAGGAGAAATCCTCGCGGTCCGTATGCTCGGAGACAAAGGTGAAAAGATCCAGATTACGCTGTGTATCGCGCACCACACCGTCGAAATCGTTGATCTGAAACAGGCTCAGATAACGATGATAATATTGGATACCTTCCTGTTGAAGCTCAGCGCATTGTTCGGGGGTGAGCTCGTAGGTTTCGCCTTTCCCCGCCGCACGAGTTGCCCGCCTCTGATGATATTCCAGAAGCGACTCGCAATTGTGCGGCCGCCGACCATCCGGCCGCCCGGCCAATTCCATTTGCAATACGCCAAGGTCGACCCGGAGCTGCAATTTCTCGCGACCATCCAGGCCCGCAATCTTGCGTACCTTAATATTGCCGTTCTCGTGCGGCCAATCCTTCAGGATGGTATTGAGGTCCAAACTCATCGTAACTAAGCATCGGACACTTAAGGTTACCTTGTCAATGATATCGCGGTTACACGCGCTGTAGAGACAGTGTCATTTTGCAGGCGACACGCCTGCCGTTACAATGTTCAAAATGGAAGAGGCGATCGACTCGTTTATCCGTTTCCTCGCAATCGAACGCGGTCTTTCCGAAAATTATCAGCTCTCTACCCAGAGATCGCTGAGCGAATTCGCCCGTTGGTGTGCCGCCAGAAAAAAAATCCATGATCCGCGCGCAGTGACATTGCCGGCTATCAGCGAATATCTTGCAGATCGCAAGCGAGCCGGCCTCTCTGCCTCCTCGATCAAACTCGTCGTGGTGGCGTTAAAGATTTTTTTTCGGTTCCTGGTTGCTCAAGGCAAAGTTCAGCGCGATCCGGCTGAAGCGCTGGCACTCCCGCGAATCGAGCGCTATCTCCCAGAGACGCTAAATGAATTGCAAGTCGAGCAGTTCCTGGAAAAGATCGACACAAACGCTCTTCACGGCTTGCGCGATCGAGCGATGATCGAGCTTCTTTACGCAAGTGGTCTGCGTATTTCGGAGCTGGCAAATGCGCGTCTTGAGAACTTCAACTTCGAAGAGCGAATTGTGCGCGTAACGGGGAAGGGAAACAAGACCCGACTTGTACCGGTCGGCCGCAAAGCATGCGAAGCGCTTGCGGCATACTTGTCCACCGAGCGGCCAAAGCTCGTGAAGCAGCGAAGCAGTAGCGAAATTTTCCTCTCACAGCGCGGCACCAAACTAACAACGGCGCGTATCTGGCAGATTGTTAAGGAACATGCGCGACGGGCCGGACTCGAACAGAACATCTACCCACACCTTTTACGACACAGCTTCGCGACGCATCTGCTGGGAAACGGCGCCGATCTTCGGATTATCCAGGAAATGCTCGGCCATGCCGACATTTCGACGACGCAAGTCTATACCCACGTCGATCAACAGCGATTAAAAGCTGTGCACCGGCAATTTCATCCAAGAGCGTAATTTTCATCGCAGTCTCCGGTACCCAACAATGCCCGATCACTTTGCGTTTGATCCAAGATCGA
>QHRI01000294.1 GCA_003221375.1 Verrucomicrobiota bacterium | reverse complement strand
GAGGTCAGTCCGGCTTTAACGTCGGCAACGCTGCGCTCCGCTTCAACTCATTCTTCTTGAACTTCCACGATGTAAACTTCCGGAACGGCAATCCTTTAAAGTGGGTCATCGCCAGCGGCCCCATCGTAGCCAGCGGCGAAAGCTCGCAGTTTTACTCTCCTATCATCGCCGACCCTGTCAGCGCAGGGACAATCTTCGAGGGTTCCCAGAGCGTCTGGCGAACCCGCGACTGGGCCGGCAACCAGGCGTTTCTCGAAGCTAATTGCCCTGAGTTTACGACGTCGGGCGCGGACCCCAACTGCGGTGACTTCGTGAGAATCGGCCCCGCTGGCGCCACAGATCTAACCGCAAGTGCTGCAGATTACCGGGGCACGACACGGGCGGGCGGAAACGTGGCCGCCCTCGGGCGGGGAGGTTCCGATGCGGCGACCTTGTGGGCAGCCACGACGACAGGACGTCTCTTTATCTCCAAGAACGCTGATGTTGGTGCCCATTCAGTGACGTATGCGCGGCTCGATTCACTTGCAGCGAATAGCCCTGGTCGCTTCATCAGCGGTATCGCAGTCGACCCAGCTGACCCGAATCATGCCTGGATCACATATTCAAGTTATAGCGCGATCACGCCGGCAACGCCAGGCCACGTATTTTCTGTCACGTACGATCAGGGTGCAGGCACAGCGACTTGGACGAATCTCGATGGAATCGGAGGGCCGGCCTTCCCGGATTTCCCTGCTACCGGCGTCGCCTTTGATTCTGGTAGGGGTGATCTCTATGTCTCAAATGATTGGGGTGTTTTGAGATTGCCGAACGGCTCGACTGATTGGGAGATCGCCGGAACAGGCTTGCCGCAGGTTGAAGTCGCAGGCCTTACGATTGTTCCGACCGCACGAAAACTGTACGCTGCGACCCATGGGCGCAGTGCATGGCAATTGACGTTGCCTTAAGGTCGGATTGAGATTGCTTGGGCGGGACGAGTGACAAAGCTGTCCCGCCCATTTTTTGGCTGACAAAGATTTCCGCCAGACCGGACGTGACAACTTTTTCTTTCCGAGGAAAGCCTTCCGGCTCGATTGACAAATAGTTCCGAGTGCGATTAACTAGTCGGCGCTAGTTTCCTTCCTCGCCAGCCATTCTCTCGGCGGGGTGTTGTTCGGAAATTCGCACGTTTCAATCAGCAGTTGCATAAAAATCCCCATCCATGGCGGGACATAGTAAGTGGTCGAAGGTCAAGCGCTTTAAAGGCGCGATCGATGCAAAGCGCGGCAAGATCTTCAGCAAATTATCGAAGGAGATCACCATCGCGGCAAAGCGTGGCGGGGGCGATCCCAATGGCAACCCGCGTCTGCGCAGCGCGATCCAGGCTGCGCGCACGCAAAGTATGCCGAATGATAATATCGAGCGTGCGATCAAACGCGGCACCGGCGAGGGCAAGGATGGACAACAATTCGAAGAGATCGTGTACGAAGGTTACGCGCCTGGTGGAGTGGCCGTCGTCGTCGAAACGGCAACCGACAACAAGAACCGAACCGGTGCGGAGGTTCGGAGCATTTTCAGCCAGCACAATGGCAATCTCGCCTCCACCGGAAGTGTTTCGTACATGTTTCACAGAAAAGGACAAATCACCGTTCCGCGGTCGAGCATCGACGAGGATCGGTTACTGGAGGTTGCTCTCGAGGCTGGCGCCGAAGAGTTGACAACTGATGATGATCAGTATGTTATTATCACTTCCCACGATCAGCTATACGCGGTAGCTGAGGCCCTCAAAAATGCGGGCGTGACCACCGATGGGCAAAAGCTTACATTCATTCCCGATACGACTGTTGCGGTGCCCGACGAAGCCGCGGTGCGTCAGGTGCTCCGCTTATGTGATGCGCTTGAGGACGACGAC
>QHRI01000293.1 GCA_003221375.1 Verrucomicrobiota bacterium | reverse complement strand
CGACCTTGTCCCACTGCGTCATGGCAAGCACTTCGCCGATCGTGCTGCCGCCAATCACTTCTTCGATGTACCAACCGGATTCCTCATCGGGATCAAGAAAAACGTGCACCTCGGTTACGCGGCCAAACAAATTGTGCAGGTCACCCATGATGTCCTGATACGCGCCCACCATGAAGACGCCGAGGTAATACATTTCACCCGGCACGATGCGATGCAACGGGATGGTGTCGCGCACATCCTGTAGATCGGTGAACTTCGAGATCTTGCCGTCGGAATCGCATGTGATGTCGACGATCATTCCATGACGGTCCGGCGGCGTGTTGAGCCGATGAATCGGCATGATTGGGAACAATTGACCAAGCGCCCAGTGATCGAGCAGCGATTGGAAAACGGAGAAATTGCAGATGTACTGGTCGCCTAACGTGGTTTCTAGCTGCTTGACTTCCTCGGGAATAAAGCGCAAGCCGCGATGCATATTCACGATCTGCTGCGCGAGCTGCCAATAGATTGTATCGATCTTTGCTTTTGACTCGAGATTCAGAAGACCAAACTCGAAGTTCTGCTGTGCTTCCTCCTTGATTTGCTGGATGTCGTGCAGGCTCTCAAGGCGATTGCCACGCTTGAGCCGCTGCTTCACATCAAGAATGTCGCCCACCAGTTTGTGATCTTTTTCGCTCGCGGTCACTCGCAACTTCGGCGCCGTTTTCTCGATGGAGCTGAACGCTTCCATCACCAGAACGGAATGATGCGCAACGATTGCGCGACCACCTTCATTCACGATCGCTGGATGCGGGACGCCTTCGGAATCACACACGTCCATGATGTTCCAGACGACATCGTTCGCATATTCCTGGAGCGAATAATTTGCCGAGCTATCGAAATCGCTGCGTGAACCGTCATAATCGACACCTAGTCCGCCGCCGACATCCAGATATCCGAGCTCATGCCCCAGCTTCGCAATCTTGGCATAATACCGGGCACCTTCACGCACAGCGCGCTTGATAGTCGAAATATCCGGCACCTGCGAACCGACGTGGAAGTGAATGAGTTTCAGACAATGCGCGAGGCCTGCGGCCTTTAGCATTTCGCTCGCCGCGACGAGACCTGTGGTATCGAGACCAAACTTCGCGTTCTCCCCGCCGCTCGGCGCCCATTTGCCCGCGCCTTTGCTGTAAAGGCGCACCCGAATTCCGATGTACGGTTCCACGCCGACTTCCTTTGCTGCGCGGATCGTTTGCTCCAGTTCCTCGAGTTTTTCGGCAACAATGACTACTTTTTTGCCGAGCTTGCAGCCTAACAGAGCGATGCGGATGAACGCCGCGTCTTTGTAACCATTGCAAACGATGAGACTTTCGGGGTCCTGGTGCATCGCCAGGGCGGCGACCAGTTCCGGTTTGCTTCCTGCTTCGAGGCCAAAATGAAATTGCTGACCGGCATCGACAATTTCTTCGATGACCTCGCGCAACTGATTGACCTTGATTGGAAAAACTCCGCGATACTGATTCTTGTAACCAAACTCCGTCATCGCCTCTTTAAATGCATGGTTTACCGCTTCGACGCGGTGTCGCAGTAAATCCTGAAATCGGATGACCAGCGGAAAACTTAAACCGCGATTGCGCGCTTCATTTACGACTTCCAGAATATCGATTGTTCCGCCGTTTTCCTGCAGAGGGCGCGCCACCATGTTGCCGGCCGGATTGACGGTGAAATATCCGCCGCCCCAGCCATCGACATTGTAGGTCGCGATCGCTGCGTCAACGTCCCACTCGTTTTTCATTTGATCAGATCGCGCGGCGAATAGATGCCACAAAACGGATATTCAATCAGCGTGTTCAACATGCAAGCCTGCAGAATCAAAATTTTCGTCGACTCATGTGTCGCATGTTTTCTGTGACAGAAAGGCAACGCATGTAGTCCACACCGCTTGTTTTTCGCTTCCCTGCAGATAACGTTCGCTCGTGAACAAAACGGTGATCGAAGTGCAGGTGCGGGCCGTTTTGCCGACAAGCGGCGGCTGCGCGGTGTTCCTCGGCAATAACGACAAGGTATTCATTATTTATGTCGATCAAACGGTGGGCAGCGCGATCACGATGTTCATGCGTCAGATCACCAAGGAGCGCCCTCTTACCCACGATTTGATGGCACATTTATTGACGGCCCTCGGCGCAAAGATCGAGCGAATCATCATCAATGACCTGAAGAATGCCACGTATTACGCCCGCGCGATCATTCGCGTTGAAAACGAATTGCATCAGAAAAAGATCATCGAGCTCGATGGGCGACCAAGCGATTGCATCGCGATGGCCACACAGCAGAAGGCACCGATTTATGTGAGTCAGGATGTCTGGGATGAAGTGGACGATATGAGCGACGTGTTGCGGAAGATGGAGGAGGAAGGGTTAAAGCCCGATCCAGAAGCAGAAGAGTAGAAACGACGTGATTCGAGAGCCGGATCATGATCAGCAGTTACGAATTTCGGATCAGCCCAATAAATCGCCGTAGCGTTTATCCGCCAACTCGAGACAACGCGCCAGAATCTCAGAAGCAGTATTTAGCTTGAGCGTTTCCTCGAGACCCAGCAAAAGCGGGATGAGCGCGACGTCCCCGGCCATTTCTCCACAAACGCCCACCCAGATGTGGTTGGCATGGGCCGCCTCGGCGATCATTTTTAACAGACGCAGTATTGCCGGATGCGTCGGCTCATAAAGGTGCGCGAGCTTCTCGTTCACGCGATCTACCGCAAGCGTATACTGAATCAGATCGTTCGTTCCAATACTGAAGAAATCCACCTCGGGTGCGAGCGCGTTGGCACAGATCGCCGCGCTTGGAATTTCGATCATCGCACCAACCTCGATCTCTTTCCCAAAAGGGATACCCGACCGGCGCAATTCGTCCTTACACTCGGCGAGTACGGCCTTGGCGCGGCGTAACTCCTCCAAGCCGGAGATCATGGGAAACATGATTTTTATGTTGCCAACAGCACTGGCACGGAGAATAGCGCGCAACTGTGTTTTGAAGATATCTATGTGCTCGAGGCAAAGACGGATGGCGCGCCAACCAAGAAAAGGGTTCAGCTCATCAGCGATGTCCACCGTTC
This sequence comes from Verrucomicrobiota bacterium, assembly GCA_003221375.1. Classification (GTDB taxonomy): domain Bacteria; phylum Verrucomicrobiota; class Verrucomicrobiia; order Chthoniobacterales; family UBA10450; genus Udaeobacter. The sequence continues at coordinate 1,588 of QHRI01000293.1, read as the reverse complement.
CCGGAGCGAGTTTGTCGCCGCCAAGGTCAAATGTTCGGATGATTAGCGGATCAGGCCGGAGTCGCTCCGCCACTCTTCGATACGTTTCGAATTGTTCGTGCTCTGTTGGCAAGCTAGTGCGATTCAAATAAAGAAACTCGGTGCGATAGAGACCGATGCCCTCTGCACCATTGGCTGCCACGGCCTCGACGTCTTCAGGAAGTTCGATATTTGCCGAGAGCACAATGTGATGGCCATCACGCGTGGTCGATCTTGTCGTGCGCAGTTCTTTCAGTTGTGCCGCAACCACGGCTCTTCTTGATTCAATCTCTGCATAGTGCGCAACCGTTTCTGGCGCCGGGTCGATGATTAGCAGGCCATCACTTCCATCAACGAGCACATGTTGACCGGTCTCGAGCTTTGCGGTGATATCATGCAGTCCCACTACTGCCGGGATATTGAGAGAACGCGCCAGAATCGCAGCGTGCGAGGTGCGGCTACCCACATCCGTCGCGATCCCGAGCACATTCGCCCGGTTGATGCTCGCTGTATCCGAAGGAGTCAGATTATGCGCAATAAGAATGTGCTGCTCGCTTAGGGCGAGAAACGTCTTGGGCGCCTTGCCCTGCAGATTGCGAATCACGCGTTTCGTCACGTCTTGAATATCCAGCGCACGCTCTCGCAAGTAGGGATCATCAATCTTGTTCAGTGTCTCGGCGTAACGGGTGGCAACTTCCTGAAAGACCCATTCGACATTGCACAGATCGGTTTCCAGTTTTCGCAGCACTTCGTCGATCAACGTTCGGTCTTCAACTACGAGCAAATGAGCATCGAAAATGGCTGCGTCCTTCGCTCCAATGGATTCTGCAATGCGCTGCTGCATTTCCAGAATCTGCATGCGCGTTTGAATAAGTGCAGTTTCGAAGCGCCCAATCTCGTCTGGGATTTGGGAAGGCGCGATGCGGTAACGCACGACGTCATCCAAGTCATCGCGCACGACGTGGATCTTGCTACAGGCCATTCCCGGAGAGACGCCTACTCCTTCAAAACGGATTTCCTGACGCGCGCTTTCGCTCATGCACCTGCCAGAGTAAAGCAGATGTCAAACAATGCGAACTCGGGGTGACCGTCCCCCGGCCAGGTCGCTTGGACGAGTCAGAAGAAACTCGACTAGTCTTCGTTAAAACCCGCCTTGATCAATGCCTCGAGTTCTTCCATCGCCTTATCGGCATCCGGGCCCTCACAACGGATGTGCAGCTTCGATCCTTGGCCGGCAGCGAGCATCATCAAGCCCATGATGCTCTTGCCATTTACCTCTTCGCCTTCTTTCGACACCCAGATTTCCGAGCGGTAACGACTCGCAATCCGCACGAACATGGCCGCTGGTCGTGCATGGAGACCAAGCCGATTCGTGATCGAGATATCTTTTTCAATCTTCTGATCACGCTCTGCGCGGCCCGTTTTTCTGTATAGTAAGCCCATTACACATCTCCCTTCCGCTCCATCAGTCCGAGCAGCCTGGTATTGAAATCGACCGCGCTGTTTTGCCCCAGGCCCTTCAATTTTTCGTCCATCGCCGCGACTTCAATCAACCGCGCCATGTCGCGGC
>QHRI01000292.1:4328-11137 GCA_003221375.1 Verrucomicrobiota bacterium | reverse complement strand
CGATCTTCCCAAGGCTTGGAATAAGGCGTTTGCCACGGACAAACAGGCGCCCTTTGGCGGAATTATCATATGCAACCGTCCGTTGACCGAAGCGCTGGCGAAAATGATCAGCGAGATCTTCAGCGAGGTGATTATTGCGCCAGATTTTGAGCCCGAAGCGCGCAGCATCTTGCAGAAGAAAAAAAATCTGCGGCTGATTCGATTGGCGACATCAACGACCAGCGCAAGACCCGCGGTCGATATTCGTTCCGTCTGCGGCGGCGTGCTGGTCCAGGACGCGGATATTGCAGAGGAAGCTACGCGGAACATCGTTACAAAGAGGCGACCGACCAAGACGGAACTGAAAGCGATGTTGTTTGGTTGGCGAGTGGTTAAACATGTAAAATCAAACGCGATTGTTTATGCGAAGGCGGACCGGACACTTGGGATCGGCGCGGGACAAATGTCGCGCATCGATGCGTCGCGCATTGCGATCTGGAAAGCGAAAGAGGCCGGGTTGTTGCTCAAAGGCAGCGCAGTTGCGAGTGACGCATTTTTTCCATTTCCCGATGGCTTGATTGCGGCAGCCGAGGCCGGCGCGACATGCGCCATTCAACCGGGGGGATCAGTCCGCGACGACGAAGTGATCGCCGCCGCGAATGAGCGCAACATCGCGATGATCTTCACTGGCGTCCGGCATTTTCGCCACTGAGACGCATTCCTCTTGTCATTCTGAGCGGAGCGAAGAATCTCAGATCGTGTCTTTCAACCTGCTGGCCAAACCAATAGTCAGAGATGTTTCGCTTCGCTCAACATGACAAGGCTCGATCGGTTGAGCCGCCGCGCGTTTTGAACATTGAAGACCTGCGACGCGCGGCGAAACGCCGGCTACCGCGGGTGGTATTTGACTACATCGATGGCGGCGCGGAAGACGAATGGACGCTCCGCGAGAATTGCCGTGCGTTTGAAGAAGTGACATTCCGACCGCGTTGCGCGGTAGCGACGCCGCCGTGCGATCTGCGCGTGTCTGTTCTTGGCACATCTCTGTCCATGCCCTTGATCCTTGCACCTGTCGGTAGCAGCCGGCTCATGTATCCGCACGGCGAGGAAGCTGCCGCGAGCGCCGCTGGGGCTGCCGGAATCGCGTATGCGCTTTCAACGCTGTCTGGCTGTCGCTTGGAGGACGTTGCGCTGGCATCGAAGGGACCGCTTTGGTATCAGCTTTATCTTGTGGGTGGACGCGATTGCGCGCTTTCTGCGATCCAACGCGCGAAAGCCGCCGGCTTTTCAGCTTTGGTTGTGACAATCGACACGGCGGTGGCTGGCATGCGGGAACGCGATCTCCGAAATGGAGCTAAAGAACTATTGAGCGGCAACCTTGGATCGAAGCTGCCGTTTGTTAGTCAGTTATTGATGAAACCTCGCTGGCTTGCTGGGTTTCTAGCTGATGGCGGACTGATGAAGTTTCCGAATGTAGTCATCCCGGGTAAGGGGCCGATGTTATACGCCGATGTTACCGCGGCTCTCGAACATTCAGTGGTGACTTGGAAGGATCTTGATTGGATCCGTCAAACATGGAGCGGACCGATCGTGATCAAAGGAATTCACACCGTAGACGATGCTCATCGCGCAGTGGACGCAGGAGCAAACGCGCTGGTTGTTTCCAATCACGGCGGCCGCCAACTCGACCTGGTTGCGCCGACTCTGCGCATTTTACCTGAAGTTGTGGCTAGCGTAGGTGGTCAGATCGAAGTGCTTCTGGATGGCGGTATTCGTCGAGGTAGCGATATTGTCAAAGCGCTGTGCCTGGGAGCTCGAGCAGTGCTGGTCGGGCGCGCTTATGCTTATGGTCTCGGCGCGGCGGGTAACGCTGGTGTTGCCCGAGCCATTGAAATTTTGCACGCTGATCTGATTAGAACTCTCAAACTGCTCGGCTGTCCATCGGTCGCTGAGTTGGATTCGTCCTATGTAGATGTCCCGACTGGATGGCTCAGAAATGACAAATGACGCAGCACGCCGAAATGTTTCTCGATTAGTCGAGTGGCTTCCCCTTGAGTTCCGGAATCAAAAATAGTGTCGCAAAGATGTCGAGAACGTAAATCGAGGCGAGAAAACCAATTGCTGCTTGGAAGGAGTACTTTCCCGCCAACGCGCCGACCGTAATTGGTCCTAGTGAGCCAACTGCGCGTCCAATATTCCCAAGGGTATTCTGGGCGGTTGCCCGAGCAATGGTTGGATACGCTTCCGACATGAGCGCGCCAATGCCCCCATTTAAACCATTCACAAAGATTCCCATGATCGCGCCTACCCAAAGAAGCATGCCTGGCTGAGTGATTCGCGAGTAAACAAAGATCATGATCAACGCTCCAATTTGGAACAGTAGGAAAACGGGTCTCCGCCCGATCCGATCAGCGAGTTGGCCGCATACCCAGATGCCAGAGGCCATTCCCAGCAGAGTCGCCGCCGTCCAAACGCCGGATTTGGTGAGACTGAACCCCAAACTTTTTGACAAATAACTGGGTAGCCAGACCATTAGCCCATAGTAAGCAAAGTTCTGAACGGCACACAGGATAGCAATCCCAACTGTCGTCTTGAACGCCTGCGCACCGTTCACGAGTAACGAAAACGAGTTTTCGTTACTTGCGGTATGTTTCCTTACAAAAATCTCGGGCTCATCAAGGGATCGCCTTACTGCTGGAGTCAGGAATGCGGCCAAAAGCACTCCGAGGTGCCACCCGACCATCACGTAAGAGGAGGCGCGAGCACGCTTGCTCGCAGGCCACGCCTCGGTTGCGAGCGCCATGCCGATCCCAAATTCGCCGCCAAGGCCAAGGCCGGCTATCGTGCGGTAAACGACCAGGTCCCAATAACTGTTTGCCAGCGCACATAGACCGGTGAACACCGCGAACACCAGAATGGTCCACGTCAGTACCTTGATTCGGCCAAAGCGGTCGCTCATAGCGCCGAAAATAAGTCCACCGGTAACAGCGCCGAGCATTGTCCAGGTGACAAGCGAGCCCGCCTGCGTGCTCGTTAAAGCCAGGCCCGCCGAGATGGCTGGGAGCATGAAGCCGAGAATCAACATGTCGAAACCGTCCATGCTGAAGCCGACCACAGAACCGACCAATGCTTTCCAACCGTACGAAGAGACTCCTTCACTAGCGACGGTAATTTCCGGGGTTGCCGGAAGAGCGCCGCTGGCTACAGGTTCCACAAAATTTCCCGCGTTCTTATTGTTGAGATAGATGCCTGGTGTGAAGTCCGAAGATCCTGACTATTCGCATATCGAAGAGACCTACGACCAAGGCTCGAAAGACTACAGCGACTACTTCAAGACGCCCCACGAATTCATCGAACGAGAGCGACAGCAATTTATTCAACGACTCCCCGCCGGATCGAAAATTCTCGACTGTGGCTGCGGTCCAGGAATGGATACCGAAAGATTTTCCCAGTTGGGCTACAACGTAACAGCGATTGACCTGTCCGATCGTTTCGTAAGGCTCACAAAAGAACGTGTTCCAACTGTCGACGTAAAAAAGATGGATATGAGAAATTTGGAATTTCCGCAAGCAAGCTTCGACGGTCTCTGGGCTTCTTTCAGCCTCCTTCACATTCGTGCCAGCGAAATCCAACAGACCCTGTCGGGTTTCAGGGGAATTCTGCGACCCCACGGACTGTTGTTTGCTGCGGTACATCGGGGACCCAAAACAGACTGGGTGAAGACGACGATTTCTGGAATGGAGCGGGATACCTACGTGCAAGAATGGGTGCAGGCTGAGATTGAGGCTATCGTGAGGTCTTCTGGATTCACTATTGTGTCGAGTCGTCCTTTTCTGCGAACGGGAGGCCGCTATCCATTGCTTAGCATCCTCGCCCACCTGTAAGGATCCGATTGACTGAGGAAGTGGCGAGCTGTGATCGGTGATGCAGACTTGGATTATTCTTTCGTCGTTCGCCATTTCGCGACCCGGACAGTGCCATAGCGAAGGCGGGTGTTTTGTAGTTATCCGCCTCTCAAACTCGACAGTCGCCAAAGCCAAATACAGAGAATGGCGGCGATGATAAGCGCAATCCAGCTTGCGCCCATTGGAATGGTCATCGTTCCAACGGTGACCGGGGCCTGTTTAAGCAGTCGTAAAAGATGACCAATGGCGAAAATGCCGAAAATAATGCTCGCGACGCGTAATCCAGTACTTTGAGGGTTCATAACGCGATTCTTGTGATTGCGTTTTGATTTGTCACCAAAAATACCGCGCTACACCTGGCTTCTCCGCAGCGCCGCCGCTTGAACGAGGATACCGAGGACTACTAGCCCGATGAACACAATGGTCGATCCGGACGGCGGAAGCACAATCGCACTTTGAATCAGATGTGCGCCAATTAAGGAGGAAATAACGATGAGCGCCCAATCAAACAAAACGAGTAGCAGTATTGCGCCAGCAAGTCCGCCGAACAGAAAAATGAAGGTGGAATATTGCGCATACTGAACAAAAAATGCAGCAGCGAGTGCGCCAGCAAGTTTGCCGCCCGCCAGGAAACCAAGAACAGCAACCGCAATCTTCTGAAGGAACAGCGCAAGCAGTGCCCCAATTAAACCTAGAACCAGGGCAACGGTTAGCGCTAGGAGAGGGGATGGTTCATGGACAAGATGCGGCGCGATTTCTACACCTGCTGCGAATCCAACTGCGGCGACGCACAGCCAAAACAATTTTCGACCGAAGAACAGAATCACGATGCCGATGAGCGCGCCGACAATTGCGACAGAAAAATGCATCGAAGGAAAAGCATCCTGTGCGGTCATGTTATAGAGACGTTTGTGACAAACGCCTTTCTATTTGATCCCGGTGCTTGACACAAGCACCGCTACACCTTCCGCGACTCTACGCTGAAACTTCAATCGGGCTGGTGGGATTTGAACCCACGGCCTCCTGGTCCCGAACCAGGCGCTCTACCAAGCTGAGCCACAGCCCGAAATGGAATCGTCGCTCTACAGTACGCGACCGACGCGCCACTTACTTCGCGTATTTTCGTGCAGATGCAAGGAGATCGAATCGGCGTCAGAACGCCGGCGGTGGAAATGATCGGAAATTTGCGCACCTGAATTAGTTAAGTATCATTGCATTTCCGCTAACGAGTCTGTAGATTGCAAGACCGTTCGAACTTGACAACGGGCTCCTTCACTTGGAAGATCGACACTCGTTTTTACCATGCTCGCCCCGCAACTTACCTCAGCTACCCTCCCGGCCGGGATGCCGGTCATTCTTCAATTCCCGACGGGAGCAACCAGCCCCGTTCGTTCCTTGCGCCATATGACGACACAACTTCTTCAAGAAGCAGCACAGGTGATCCCGAATCAGCAACTTCTGATCAACGTTGTTTCCAAACGGGTTCGCCAGCTTGGTTTAGGGCATCGGCCCATGGTGGAAACGACGCCGCGGATGTCGCTTACCGATATTGCACTCAAGGAAATTATCGCTGGTAAGTTGACCTACGAGGAGCTCCACGAGTCGTCCGACGGCGCCGCCGCATAGGAAGCGATCGAATACCGCAAAAAGGGCTGGTTTTCTTTGGGTTTCTGTTCGAGGGAACGCTGTCAGTTTCCCTGTCAATATGGCAGCCGAGTCGATTACCAATCGCAAAGCCCTTCGCGACTATCACATTCTCGACCGGTACGAAGCGGGCATCGAACTAAAAGGCAGCGAAGTTAAGTCGATCAGGGCAGGCAAGGCAAATATCAGCGATGCGTTCGCCCGAATCGAGAATGGCGAAGCTTTCCTGTACAATGCCGATATCCAACCGTACGAACGCGCCAGTCACGAAATTCCAGACGCCAAACGAGTCCGCAAGTTGTTGTTGCATCGACAGGAGATCGACAAGCTCTATGGCGAGACGCAGGTCAAAGGCTGCGCGCTGGTTGTTCTCAAGTTGTATTGGAAGAGCGGAAAGCTAAAGGCCGAATTGGGTGTAGCGCAGGGTAAGGAAGCGCGTGACAAAAGGGCCGATCTAAAGAAACGCGTCGTGGACAGGGAAACGGCGCGCGAGGTCGCGCGGTTCAACCGGCGGCACGGAACATAGCTACTCCGACTATTATTGGGATGCTCTGCCGCTTTTTGGTTCTTGACGCGTTGCGTTTTGCTCATTTGCCTGGTCGTTTGTCATTGTTCCGCCCATCCTGCGTAGCAGTTTGCTGCGAAGCGTTGATGAACGGACTGTAAATTGTCCAAATGAATATTCGTGTTTTGCTTCCCGCCGGTGCGGTGTTACTCGGCGCTTGGGTGACGGCACGCACCATCCGCACTGCGCGTTACACATTGTGCGACAAAGTGGCCGTTATCACAGGCGGTTCGCGCGGACTTGGGCTCGTGCTTGCCCGAGATATTTGTGCACAAGGCGGGAGTGTTGCTCTCATCGCGCGCGACCGGGAAGAGCTGGCGCGCGCAAAAGCCGATCTAGCTCGACGCGGCGGCGCCCCGAATGCTTTCGGGGTTCAGTGTGACTTGCTCGATGCCGCACAAATTGAAGCTGCCGTCCGTCAAATTATTGATCGCTTTGGGAAGATCGACATTTTGATAAATAACGCCGGTATTATCGAAGTGGGTCCGCTTGAGCACATGACACGCGAGGATTTTGAACGCGCTATGCAACTTCATTTCTGGGCGGCGTACGAATTGATTTCGCAGATCGTCCCTGAAATGCGCACCTGGGGTGGAGGACACATCGTTAATATTTCTTCCATTGGCGGCAAGGTCGCCGTGCCGCATCTCGCGCCATACAGCGTCAGCAAATTTGCGCTGACCGGTTTCTCCGATGCGATTCGCGCCGAGCTGGCA
>QHRI01000292.1:0-4235 GCA_003221375.1 Verrucomicrobiota bacterium | reverse complement strand
GCGCCGCTGATTTCTATGAATGCCGATCGCGCCGCGAGAAAAATTCTGGCTGCATGTCGTCGCGGTCAGCCATCTCTCACACTCACATTTGCCGCGCGGGGAGCCATTCTCGGGAACGCGCTCTTTCCAAATCTTACTGGCTACGCCATGCGCCTGGTGAATCAATTCTTGCCGAAACCGAGCGCTGCTGAAGGCAACCAATCGCGCGGCGGCTCCGAAATGCGTCGCTTAATTCCTGGTTGGCTAACGCACTCGGCGGACAAAGCGACCGTTCGCAATAACGAAGCAAAGGCTAAGTCATTGTAGCCGCGCTCGATCGTCGCGGCGCAATTCAATTGAATTGTGCGTTGGACGTTCGGCGTTGAGCGTTGGACGTTTGCTTTTAATGCCCAAGCGTCTCTTCGTTGCGATCGACCTGCCGGAGTCGACGCAACAATTGCTTGCGGCTCTCGATCCGGACGTTCGAGGTGTGTGCTGGACTGATCCGGCGCAAATGCATCTAACGCTCAGTTTCTTTAGTGAAGTCCAGGATGAAACCCAACTAGCGCTGTGCGAAAAACTCAGCGCAATCGAGTTCGGCGCCTTTTTTCTGCCCATAATTGGGGTCGGAACATTTTCTGCCAGAGGCGCGCCAAAAATCATCTGGATCGGCGTCGGTACAGCGCATCCGCACCTGTTTCAAATTTATAAGCGGGTGCAGGAAGCCGCGCTGTCCGCTGGCCTGGAGCCGGAGCTTCGCCCGTGGCATCCGCATATCACGATTGCGCGTTGCAAAAATGTTTCAGCGCAATCGCTTCGAAAGTTCCTACAATCGAATGCCGAGTTCGATGCCGGAATGATCCACGTCGAAGCTTTCCATCTTTATTCGAGCAAGCTTACACCTGCGGGTCCGATTCACACGCGGGAGCTGAGCGTGCATTGCCGAGAGTGATTCTGTAGCCGCTTCGCTCTGCGAAGTGTGACGCCGACGTATTTGTCCGACCAGCACAGCGCGTCTCAGAGAGACGCGGCTACAGCCCCTTGCTTGATAGCGGTGCGGCCACGTGTTCGAGCGGGCGCCGCTCGGCAGATACCCCGATTAATGCTTCAATTACTGCCCCGAAAATCATCAGCACCGAAGCCAGCAAGTATCCCAGAAATAAAGCGGTGACCGATCCTGTCCCGATGATCCATCCAAACAACGCCGGTGCACCGACTCCGCCTATCAGCGTTCCGATCGCATAAAAAATCGCGATCGCCAGCGCGCGGATTTCCAACGGAAAAATTTCGCTCACAGTCAGGTAGGCGGAACTTGCTGCCGCCGATGCGATGAAGAAGATGATCATCCAGCACAGCGTTTGCGTTAGGGCGGTGAGCAATCCGGCCTGAAAAAGGCAGGCGGTTACCGCAAGCAAAATCCCGGCGAGTCCATAAGTGATAGTGATCATTTTTTTGCGTCCGATTGTGTCGAACAGATGACCCAGCACAAGGGGGCCGAGCATGTTACCTACTGCGAACGCCAGTAGATACGCTCCTACCTCATTTCCCGACACAGAATAAAAACGCATCAAGACCAACGCATAAGTAAAAAAGATTGCGTTGTAAAAGAACGCCTGTGTCGACATCAGCACGAGACCAAGAAACGAACGCCGCCGATGCTCGTGCACGATTGCGTTCCAGATTTCGTGCCATGGCGTATGTGTCCGCGTGCGCACACGGATTGAAGTGGGGAAGTTGGGAAGTGGAGAAGTAACGGATCCTGATACAGGCGCACCACTCCAATACTCCTTGACTCCATTACTCCATTTGGAGATGCCGATCTTACGTTCTACTTCTGTGACGATCTGCTCCGCCTCGTCGTTGCGTCCATGAATCATCAGCCAGCGCGGGCTTTCCGGAATCCAGTTTCGAAAAATGATAATAATCAGACCAACTGTGGCGCCGATTCCAAATGCAAATCGCCAGCCCAGCCAAATCGGCAGGTATCGCGGATTGAGCAACACCAAAGTCCCGGCCGCGCCAAATGCTGCGCCAAGCCAGTACGAGCCGGCCAATGCCTGCGCCAGTTATTACGCGGAAGAAGGCGTAGCTCCAAAAATTCCACGAAAAACCGGAGAGCGCTGTACCAAGCAGATAAACCGCAAGCGTAATAAAGAATAACTTCTTGCGGCCGAACCGGTCCGTCGCATAACCAAAAAGTAGTGCGCCGACCACAGCGCCTGCGAGGTAACAGGTCGCGCTCGCACCGACTCGGGCAGGCGTTAATCCGAGCGTTTCGGGCCGCGTCAGAATTCCGCCAAGCGCTCCCGCTAGCGTTACTTCCAGTCCGTCGAGTATCCAGGTTGCGCCGAGCGCAACCACAATTAACCAATGCCAGGGGCTCCAGGGCAATCGATCAAGCCGCACAGGCACATGGGATTCGATCGTTTCGCCGTTTGCCATCCTGTGAGTCTTTCGCGCAAAGAAGGGCGCGGCGCAAAAATCGCTTTTGGCCTAACGAATAGCGGGCAACAAGCGTTCTTTGCGGGCGGGGGGGCGGCCTGGCTCCATCAAGATGAATCGGCTCCGAACGTTGGAGCCGGCCTGCCCTCAGGCCGTTCTGAATTTGTGAAATGATCTTCTAATCCGGCACTTCTACCGAATCGCCTTTGTGGAGCATGCCTTCCACCATGATTGCACCATAGACGCCCGCCATCCCGTCGTGAGCTTGTGCTACCTTCTTCAGTATTGCCGGGGATTGTTCTGCGGTATCCGGATCGAGCGTGATCACGACGCAGCGCGAGTCGCGTTCCAAAATCGAAATGACCACCTTCGGTCCGATCTTTATTGATCGGCCGACAAGTTCGTTTTCTGCGAAGCCGTTGGCGGACGTTAAGTCCACGTAAACATTTGCGCGGAAACGCCGTTTATCCACGGATGTGCCTGTCTCTTCAGCAAGTTGCCGCGCCGATTGCAAACTAAAGACTGACACCGGACGGCAATCGGTCATGGCACGCTGCGATTGCATCAGCGTGACCTGATGCTTTTGGTCGACATTTGCTCGAAGCATTTCGATCAATGCCGGATCATTAATCGCAAGTGTTTTTCCGTCCGGAGTTTCTACATCGACAACTAATTCTGCGAGATCGGCTACAAGAGGATTGGCATTTCTGGTCTCTGCATCGATCAAGTTGATAGGCCGCGCCGCTTTGTCAGGGTAACGGAAGCGCGGTCGATATTGCAGAAGTTTTCGCTGCTCGCGAGCTGTGAAATAAGGAAATCCCGTGTGGTTCGCCGAACTCCTGAAGGCAAAGATGCGATCGCCGTAAATTCCAGAATAACTCGCAAATGCTTCGTCCAACTCTTCACCACGCATGCTTTTGACGGGGTAACGCCAAAGGCTGTCGACTTTCCCAATGATGCTCATGAGCGTAAACCTATATTATAAATGCACGTCGTTGTAGCCACGGCGCTGTGTCGCCGTGATCACGGGATACAAACCAGAGCGCCTCGACAGAGCGAGGCGGCTACAATGCTTGTGAAATGCAAACTCCTATTTCTCGTCGAGAAAAGTAACAGCGCCCGTATCGAGGCTGTAATAGCCGCCGATTACCTGAATCTTTCCGGAATCAACTTCGGCTTTGAGAATCGGCGTCGATGACCGCAGCGCTTGCACGACGTTTTTAACGTTCGATTTTATGGTGGTCTCGAGATCGTCTTTCGCTGTGGCTTCGACTGCAGGCTTGATGGCAGTGACTAACGATTGGATGTGTCCCGGGGCTTTGCCCTTGGCAGCAATTGTTTCTCTTGCAGCGTCCACAGCGCCGCACCTTTGATGCCCAAGCACCAAAATCAGCCGCGTGCCTAAATGATCGACTGTATATTCGATGCTTCCCAAGCCTTCGTCGTTGATCACGTTTCCCGCAACTCGCACAATAAATAAGTCACCAATCCCCTGATCGAAGACAATTTCCGGAGGCACACGTGAATCGGAGCAACTGACAATGGCGGCAAACGGATGCTGAGTCTTTGCCAATTCAGTCCGCCGTTCCGCCGTCTGACCGGGATGCTGTACATTACCGCTGGTATAACGTCCATTGCCTTCTTTCAGCTTGGAAATCGCCTCCGCGGGAGCTACCGACGGCTGATCCGAATGGGCAGGATCTGCAGCTCTGACGAATTGGTTTGTGCCAAGCAAGGTGATGCTCAGGAGGAGTGATGTGAGTCGTGCTTTTTTCATGTGTGCGATTTAAGACCAACGGACGCGTTCGTTCAAT
>QHRI01000266.1 GCA_003221375.1 Verrucomicrobiota bacterium | reverse complement strand
CTTGCGTGGCACCGCGTGCGCGCCGAGAAACGTCGGCACAATTTCGAGCAGCGTCTCCTGATTGAGGCGCTTCATAACCTGCAAGATTTTCAATTCATCTTCGAGGGTAAGGCCGTAGCCGGATTTTGACTCCAAAGTGGTTGTTCCGCAGCGCAGGAACCAGTCTGCATGCTTTCTTGCTTGCATGAGAAGGTCGTCTTCACTCGCTGCTCTTGTCTTTTCAACGGTCGACCAGATTCCGCCCCCGGCCCTCGCGATTTGTTCATAAGTGTCGCCGCGCGCGCGACGTTCGAAGTCGTCGAGACGATTCCCAGCAAAAACCAAATGCGTGTGCGCGTCGACGAATCCGGGAAGGACGATTTTCCCGCGAGCGTCGATAACTTCTGCATCGCCCGCCTTTTTTTCGATCTCATTGCTGGGGGCGACGACGTCGATTCTGCCGTTACGAATCAGCATTCCGCCCTCGGGAATGATTACCAGCTCAGATAGTTCGCGTCCGGCACGTGGCCGCTTCGGACCAGTCAAAGTGACCAATTGCGAAGCGCGAAGAACGGCGAGAGAACTCATGATTCGTTAAGGTTTAACGAGGATCGTCATCCTGAGCGAAGTCGAAAGATCCCGTGGCGCTACCCTTAAGTAATTCAACGGGATTCCTCGACTTTGCTCGGAATGACGCGGTCTTGTGCCGGTTCAACGGTTCAACCAATGTTCTTCTCTACAGCCTGGGTGATTTTCTCGAATCGCACCTCGGAATCTGCGCTGAGTTTTTGTAATCTCACTATCATCGACGCCTTGAATTTTTCGTCTTTCAACTGGGCGAGATTGATTCTCACGTTCAGTGCCGCACCTGCAATGCACGCGCGAGTGGCAATAGCGCCGACACCGACGTCGGAGACCGAGGCCGGATTTCCTTTGTCGGCCATTTCGGCGAGCAATTCATAAGATTTCGACGCAGTCTCCATGACCTTCAACGGAACTTCGGTCGCGTATTTGGTTGCCTGCTCAATCGCAGCGACACGCGCAGCTTTCTCTTCAGCCGAGTCTTTGGACAGTGCGAATGCGTCCATGACTTTGTTGAAGGCCGCTGTGTCCTCATCGACCAGGGAGAGAAGTTCGTCCTTGAGTTGCTGGGCTTTCACCGCCCAGTTGCTGAAATATTCGAGTTTGTCCTCCCAACCGCGTTTTCCTGCGGACAGATTTGCAACCATTCCGCCTAACGAGGCGCCTAACGCACCCATCAGTGCCGCAACGGAACCGCCGCCGGGCGCTGGTGAGTCGCTCAGCGTTTCGTTGCAAAATTCCCGCAGATTCATTTTCGCCAGGGAATCCTTTGGTTCGGCAGCTTCTATTTTGAATTCAATCACCTTTTCTTTTGGATCGAAAGGTTTCAACTCGCTCAAGCCCATTGAGCGAATGGCGACGTCGATCAGCTCCTCCTCGGAAGCACCTTCCGACCATTGTTGTTTACGAAGAAAATAACGGCCGGCATCGACCAGACATTTCTTCGGGACCATCCCGACGATCTCCGAGCCGGTCACGCGTAGTCCGCGCCTGGCTGCCGATTCGCAACACGCATCGAATGCGGCGTGTAATGGCGTTTCTTCAATATTCGTCAAATTCATCGAGACTTGCGCAATCCCATATTCCTTCACAAACCAACCAATTGCCTTGACGTGCTTCAGCATCCCCGGAATCCGAATCGGTTCGCCACTGGCATCCAGCACCGGTTTTCCCGACGGCGTCCCGTCTGCAGTCTTTACCCTGCCCTGCTCTCGCACATCGAACGCAACCGAATTCGCGCGCCGCGCTGATCTCGTGTTCAGATTGACATTGTAAGCGACAAGAAAATCACGAACACCGATTACAGTTGCTCCTGATCTTTCGTTGAATACATCGGGCCCAAAATCTGGTTTCCATTCGGGTTGCTTTATTTTTTCGAAGAACCCTTCGTATTCACCCGTGCGAATTACCGATAAATTCGAGCGCGATTTATTTTTCGCCGCCTTTTCGTAGAGATAGACCGGAATTTTCAATTCATCGCCGATACGTTTTCCCAAGCGATTCGCACAGGCGATTGCTTCCTCCCAGCTCACGTTGCTCACCGGAATGAATGGGCAAACGTCGGTCGCGCCCATGCGCGGATGCGCTCCCTTGTGTTTGCGCATATCGATCAATTCGGTCGCCTTTTTGATAGCGCGAAATGCCGCCTCCACTGCGGCATCGGGATTACCTACCAATGTCACAACAGTCCGGTTCGTGCTCGCGCCAGGGTCGACATCCAACAGCGAAACACCGTCCACGGATGCAATCACGTCGGTGATCTGCCGAATGATGTTTTGGTCACGG
>QHRI01000265.1 GCA_003221375.1 Verrucomicrobiota bacterium | reverse complement strand
TTTTTGCGGCGGTGGAAGATCTCCGAACCCACGCATCGAAGGTGGTGCTGATGTCGCCCGCTGGACATCGGTTTGATCAACAAACGGCTACACAGTTTTCGAAAGACCCGCATCTGATCATCATTTGTGGGCACTACGAAGGGATCGATCACCGTGTGATTGAACATCTCGTGGACCGGGAAATTTCGATTGGCGATTACGTGCTCACTAACGGCGCGATCGCGGCCGTCGTTCTTGTCGATGCAATCGTGCGTTTACTGCCCGAGGCGCTAGGTCACGAACAGTCCGCGGTGGACGACAGTTTCAATCAAGGACTTCTGGAAGCTCCGCAGTACACGCGCCCGGCAGAATTTCGCGGCTGGAAAGTTCCGCAAGTTTTGCTTTCGGGCAATCACGCCGAGATCGCAAAGTGGCGTAAAGAACAGGCGATAAAGCGCACGCAGGAAAATCGGCCGGATTTGCTCGGATAATTCACCATACACAACTAGCATGTCATCCTGAGCGAAGCGAAGGGCCTCACACAGGGGTGATCGTGCCTTCAAATTACACTAGGCATTCAAAGCTTTGATTGCGGGCCCCTCGTCGTCTGCGCTACTCGGGATGACAGGGCGCTGTTATTGCGGCGCTTTTCCCAATACAACACACGCATTGATTCCACCGAAACCAAACGAGTTGCTCATTACATATTTCAGCTCGGCTTCGCGTCCGTGATTGGGCACAACATCCAGATCGCACGCGGGATCGTGATTTGCGTAGTTAATTGTAGGCGGAACCCATTGACGATCTAAAGCGAGCGCGCAAAGGGCGGCCTCGATCGCGCCAGTCGCACCGAGCGGGTGCGCGTAATAACCTTTGGTTCCAGTAACTGGGATTCGCCGCGCGTGTTCGCCAAACACTTGTTTGATCGATCCTGTTTCCGCGCTGTCATTGAGCTGGGTCGAACTGGCGTGCGCGTTGATGTAATCGATCTGGTCGGGCGGCAGGTCGGCGTCCGTGAGGGCCTCACGCATCGCGCGAATCGACGATTCGCCGTTTGGCAGAGGCGAAGTCATATGAAAAGCATCGTTATTTAGGCTGTAGCCGAGTACTTCCGCATAAATGTGCGCGCCACGGCTACGCGCATGTTCGAGTTCTTCGATGACGAGCGAGGCCCCGCCCTCACCCATGACGAATCCATCGCGAAACAGGTCGAAGGGACGGCAGGCTAGGGCAGGATCGCCCGGCCATCTGCTCATGGTTTTGATGATATCGAACGCGCCAACAGTAATCGTCGTCAGGGGCGCTTCCGCGCCGCCGGCGACAATCACGTCCGCAAAATTGTCCCTGATGTAACGCAGCGCTTCGCCGACGGAGACCGTGCCACTGGCGCAACTATTTGAATTCGTCGTGCCCACGCCGCGAAACCCGAATTCGATCGCGATATTCGAATGGGCCGAGCCACCGAATACCTGGACGGCGAGCGTAGGCTGAACTCCGCGCGCGCCCTTTTTTAAATACCTCAGATATTGTTCTTCAGCCTTGCAAACGCCGCCAAGTGCGGTTCCGAAACTGACACCAATCCGATCCTGCGGTTTTTCGTGGGAATATTCCACCTGCGCGTCATCGAGGGCGAGCTTCGCGGAAACCACCGCGAATTGCGCGTAGCGGTCCAGTCGTTTCAGACGGTGCGGCGAAAAGTACTGCTCTGGGTCCCAATCGCGAATCTCGCCAGCCGAGCGCACGCGGAAGACGCTGGAATCAAAGCTGGCAATGTTACCGATGCCACTTTTTTCCGCTAGAATTGCGCTCCAAAAATTCTCGCGTCCGTGTCCGATGCAGGTGATTGGCCCAATTCCGGTGATTACAGCGCGTCTTTGGTTCATGCGGTGACCTTACTTGTGTTCGTCTCGAGGTACGATTTCATGCAGCGCAGCGTTTCATTCGCAATGTGATGAATGAAAAAGTCACCGATAATCCAATCCGCGACGGGCGCTAAAACCCTCACGCGAAATGCGAGATCGTGCTTAATTTGGACCAGCACGCCGGCTGACACTTCCTGAAATGTCCACACCACCTGCATTCCCTTGGTGAATGCTTTCAAGTGACGAAAGCGGATTTCAACACGGTCGCGATCGATGATTTGTTCCGAAGTCCAGGAAATAGGAATGCCAGAGCGCGTCGCGGCCATGACAACAATATTTCGACTCGGGCTATGTTGGAGATAGCGGATATAGCGATAGTGCGGAAGAATTCGCGGCCACAGCTCCAGGTTTGCGGCCGTCTCGAAAATCGTCATCTTCGGCGCGCACATGATAATGGAGTTGGTCTTTTGCATTGGAACTGATCGCCACCGCAAAATAAACCCACCCAGCACTCGATGTTGCGCACTTTCT
>QHRI01000264.1 GCA_003221375.1 Verrucomicrobiota bacterium | reverse complement strand
TGGGCTCGATCTCACTTAAATCGCGGAGATCATCGATCAGCTTCCGCAACTGCGGCGCGCTTTCGATGTTGCGGCCGAACAGAATGAAGGCCCCCGGGTTCACCTTTCGGAACAGCGTGGCAGTCTTTCCATCCAATTCCTTGCCGGGCACGCCGGTCATGATCAGCTGGCCGAGTAAATCCGCTTTCATGGGCGGCAAAGAGTAACGCCCAACGCTTAACATTCAATGGTATTTGGGTCTGTCATTCTGAGCGAAGCGAAGAATCTCTGATCCGAGATGTTTCGCTTCGCTCAACACGACAGGATACCGGATTGAATGTTGAGCGCCTGCCGCGCCGTAGACTTGCCGAAGGCGGGTTGAGCGTTGAGCGTTGCGCATTGAAAAAGATCGCAATCTACGGCGGCACCTTTGATCCGATCCATCACGG
>QHRI01000263.1 GCA_003221375.1 Verrucomicrobiota bacterium | reverse complement strand
CCGCCGCCTTCCTACACCATCGATACAATCGAGCAGATTCGGCAACGCAACAGTGAGGCAACAATCTACTGTCTGATCGGCGAAGATAACGTCGATAAGCTCACAAAATGGCGTCGCTTCGCCGACTTGGAAAAAATGGTTCGTTTAGTTGTTCTTGATCGCAGTGGCCAACAACCGCACCACGCTTACCCAATTATCCGGCGGAAAATCGACATTTCCGCAACTGAAATCAGAAAGAGAGTTGCCACTGGCCGGTCGATTCGATATTTCGTACCGCCGGCAGTGGAAGAAATCATTCGCCGCGAAAAACTTTACCTGGAGCAACGCAAATAACCCCGGAAGATTTAGCCAGAACCTGCGCCGAGCTCGCCTCAAATAAAAAGGCGGAAGACATCGTTATCCTCGATTTGCGCACGATTTCGACATTCACGGATTTTTTCGTGCTTTGCTCGGCCACGTCTGAGCCGCAGCTAAAAGCAATCGCAAACGAAATTGAGACCCGTCTGAGAGAGGATCATTCCATTCGACCCGTGGCGATTGACGGGTTTCCCGCCAGCCAATGGATCGTGCTGGATTACCTGCAAGTCGTTGTCCACATCTTTCATCGGGACAAACGATCCTTTTACAGCCTGGAAGACCTATGGGGCGACGCGCCCCGATTCGAATGGGAAGCGGCCACAGCGCACTGACTGCGCGCTTGTCGAGGTGCTTGTAGCAAGAACCCGTGGCGGCTTCGGTTTCGGTGCTTGGCACAAGCACCGCTGCAATCTATTTCTTTGGCGAGGCCGCCGGGCTCGGGGCCTTCGGTGCAGCCGCAGACCCACCTGGCGCCGGAGTCGGAGCCGGCTTGGCGTCCAGCAGTTCTACTTCAAAAAGCAGAGTCGAATTGGCGCCAATGTCCGGACCCACGGACCGCTCGCCGTAGGCAAGGTTCGACGGAACGAACAATTGATATTTTGATCCGACTTTCATTAGCTGAAGCGCTTCACTCCATCCGGGAATAACGCCGCTGACTGGAAAAGTCGCCGGTTGGCCGCGTTTGTACGAACTGTCGAATTCCGTTCCGTTGATCAGAGTGCCGCGATAATTCACCGTTACCGTGTCGGTCTTCTTCGGCTGCGCTCCGTTTCCATCCTTAATGACTTTATACTGCAACCCGCTGGCCGTGGTTTTCACGCCCTCTTTCTTCTTGTTTTCCTCGAGAAACTTTGTGCCTTCGGCCTTATTTTTTTCCCCTGCTTCCTTCTGCTTTTGTTCCATATCTTTTTCAAACGTCGTCATGACTTCCTTGATTTGGTCAGGATTGAGTTGTGGTTTACCTGCGATGGCGTCTTTTATGCCAGCAGCGAGCATATCGGGAATGACATCCACCTTTTGACGGCTCAGGTTGAATCCAATCTGAAGGCCAATGCTGTAGCTGACTTTGTCTTTCTGGTCCTTGAGTTGTGTCGATTTATCTTGCCCAAACAAAGGCAACACAAGTAAGGATGCGCTGAAAATGACGATAAGTTGTTTCATAAAGAGTGCTTCTCGCGCGGATTTAGTTAAATTGGTCGCCGCGGAAACTGGGACGCTAATGGATAAACGGCGCCCGTCAAGAACAGAGCGGCGCTCGCGATCCAGAGGCCTTTTCTTTTTGGCGATATTGTCTTTTGCCGCGCTAATTGCTCTTCTGCCGGACCCGCTCAACGCCATCACTCTCTCGCATGCTGACGTCCTGAGAATCGGAAAAAAAATCTGGCAAAACGAATGCAACGGAACGATTGCCGGGCTCACGTCGTGGAACGCAGGCGAAGACTTCGCGTCACTGGGCATCGGTCACTTCATCTGGTAT
>QHRI01000262.1 GCA_003221375.1 Verrucomicrobiota bacterium | reverse complement strand
CGGCATAACATCAACATCACGGCAATCGCGCAGGGCGCCTCGGAGCGAAACATCTCCTTTGTCATTGACGCGGCACAGCAGGCGCGAGCACTGAACATCATTCATCAAGCGTTCTTCGAAATCCGCAAACGTCTCTCGCTCGTCGTGATCGGCGTTGGAAATATTGGGTCAACATTGTTGGGACAATTGCGCGCGCAGCGCTCCCATCTGCTCGCACGTGGTTTCGATGTGACCGTCGTCGGCCTGGCGAACAGCAAGAAATTCGTTCTTAATCCTCGGGGGATCGACCTCGCTCGCTGGCGTCAACGGTTGGCCGCGTCGCGTCGTCGAATGATTCCGCAGGTGCTCGCCCGGGAGATTTCCAAACTAGAGCTAACCGATGCGGCAATCGTAGATTGCACCGCAGCGGAATCGGTGGTCGCTGCTTACCCAGATTTTGTGCGCGCCAACCTCCACATCATTACGCCTAACAAGCGCGCAAACGTGCTACCTCGAAGTGAGTACGCCGCACTAATGGAACTCTTGCAATCGCGACAGAAATATTTCCTCGATGAGGCCAATGTCGGAGCCGGTTTACCAATCATGTCCACGATTCGAGATCTCATTGCGAGCGGTGATGTCATCAAAAGAATCGAAGGGATTTTTTCTGGGACGCTGAGTTATTTGTTTAACAATTTTGACGGTAGCGTGCCATTCAGTGCGCTCGTCAAAGACGCATGGCGACGCGGTCTGACCGAACCCGATCCACGGGATGATCTCTCCGGACAAGACGTCGCCAGAAAATTGCTCATTCTTGCGCGTCAAGCTGGCGCGCAATTAGATATCGCCGATGTCGATGTTGAAACTTTGGTACCGCCGAAACTTGCCGGTGGGCCATTCTCCGAACGGTTCTTCGGCGCGCTCGCACGGTTCGATGATAAAATGGCGGCTCGATTGAAGCGGGCGCGCTCGCACGATGCCGTGCTTCGTTATGTTGGATCGCTTGCGGGAGGTCGCGCACGCGCGAGGATCCAGGAGTTTCGGTGGGATCATCCCATCGCCATGACAAAAGGCAGCGACAACATCATCGCCTTCAATACGAAGCGCTATTCGCAGACGCCGTTGGTAATTCAAGGACCCGGCGCCGGTCCTGACGTGACTGCGATGGGAGTGTTTTCCGATATCCTGAAGTTGCTTCATTATTTGCCGCACTAGCGTCGGCGGAAGGGATCGAGATCCGGATTCACGTCAGGGCGCTTCAACGCCGGCAAGCAGATTCCTGCAAGATCAATAGCCAGCTGATCTACGATTCTGTCGTTGTGATTTGTGAGAATGATGATTGTTAGTTTGTCATCTGGGAATCGCGAGCGGAACGCCTGGAATATGCAACCGCTGCCTCTGTACCGGCGTTATAATCATCGATCTGATCGGCCTTACCGGAAACAAGCGGGCCGAATGCGACGAAAAGGGCGACGACAATTGGGCGACGCGTTTTTAGCGAAGCAACCAACGAAGCTACTTCTTCGCGCCTTCCAGTTCGTCCGCGAGCGCACTCGCATCGTAAGTCTTGCGAAGCGCTTCGATGATGGCCGCGGAATCGACCGAGACCGCACGTGCTTGCGTGTCTGTGAAAATACAGTCGAGCACGAGTGACTGAATGTTGCCGTCGAAAATGATGCCAACAAATTCGTTTTCCTTATTCACCACCGGGCTGCCGCTGTTGCCGCCGATGATATCGGCGTCAGAAACGAAATTGAAATGCGTTGCCAGATCCAGGCTGGATTTTTTGTCGACCCAGCGTTTCGGCAAATCGAATGGCGGTTTGTTATCGTGTTCCGCAGAACGCTGGTATAAGCCGGCGAAATCGGTGAACGCGGGAATCTGTTTTCCGTCCTGCTCGTATCCCCGGACGGTGCCGTAGGAGAGACGAAGAGTGAAAGTGGCGTCCGGATAACTATCCGTGCCCTCGATCGCAAAACGCGCTTTTGCGATTTCTGAATACCCCTGTTTTTTAATTTCCTCCTGCGCATCGTAGATTTTCTTTGCTTCTCTTGCGGGGCCGTCCACCAGGCGCGCAAGATCAATCATGGGATCATGCGCTGCTTGCAATGCGGCAGCATCCTTACCGTAAAGCTCTTTACGCACTGCAACATCCTTCAGTTTCGTCCCTGAGACGAGCTCGACTGCGCGATCGTGCGGCGATTTTCCAGCGAGCACTTTCTTTACCAGCGGATCGTCAGCACCAAATTTGGAAACGAAATCGGTCAACGAATCGGTCAGGCGCAGGATTTCGTAATCGTCATAGATCGGTTCGGTCGAGAAAAGTTCCAGTTCCAATGAATCGCGTGCGCTATCGCGAAACTGGGAAATCCGTTCACCATTCGGTTTGGCACGTTCGTCTACGGCGCGGATAAGCAGACGCGCGTATTTGAAAAGATTGCCGAAGAACGCTCGCGGCCCGCGATAACCGACAGGAACTGGGCGCTCCTGTTCGAGATAATTATACAATCGAGCGTTTTTCGCGATCTCCATCTGAGCAGTTTTAAGGCGATCATAAGCATCATTGGCCAATCGCAATTTCGGATCACGCGAGATGGCGTCGCGCAATTTTTGTTCGCGCGCCTGGAGCGCTGCCCAGATTTCCGGATCAAGCAGGCCGGCAAGATAACCGTAATAGCGTTTCCGATTGTTTTGGTCGCCGAAAAGATCGTCCCGCGCTTTTCTTGCGTTCTCGCAGGACCGCGCGCCGTACGCCAGTTCCAATACCTCGCGCCGATTAAACATTTGCAGGACGTAAGGCAG
>QHRI01000261.1 GCA_003221375.1 Verrucomicrobiota bacterium | reverse complement strand
TTTGTAAAACGGTCCGCGACGGATAGACATCAATTTCACTGAAACCAGTGCGGACGTAAGCAACGGCGACCAGAGCACATCCGACGAGTAACCCCGCCGTTTCGATGCTTAGCTGACTCGAACCGTAGTCCGAGAAAAGCAGCGCCTGACTTCCGGTGTAAATACGCGCGCCAAAGACAATTCCCAGCCCCAGGACCAGGAATTTGATCCGCCAGCGCATGGTTCCAACCGCAGCTCGGAACGTTCGCTCGATGTTCGTCAGAATTAATATCGTCGAAACGAGGATCAAAACATTTAGAATTTTTGCCGCGTCGCTAAGCCTTAGTCCCCAACCGTGGCCGGGTGGATCGTACGTGACCGGGTAAAGAAGAGGACCATAAAAGACAGCCAGCGATAAGAGCGGAATCGAAAAAGCCCCGAGAAGAAGCCATTGCGATCGCACGACGAAATCGCGATAATTCGCCCTGGAGTAGGTCACGCTAAAAAGCAGCCAGACACCGGGAAAAAATGACTTCGCCATCAGGGCGAGCGTTTGCCAGAACGCCGCTTTTTCAGGAACAAGCGCATCGTTTCCTATTGCGCCAAACAGACTTTCCAAGGCAAAGATCGTCATTCCGGCCGAGAAACACCAGGTCGCAAGCGAACGCTGTTTTCGACACGCAGCAGCTGTCGCCAGGGCAGCACTGAACATGCCGGCGCCCAAAGCTAACACCGTGTTCAAGCTCACAATCTGCTCCTAGCTGACATCATGAATGGCATTGCAATTCCGATTGCGGCACGGTTCCGTGCCCAACTCTGAATCCAAATCTCATTTTGATGGCTAAACCTCTTTCTCGGGCGAACCCCAGCGAAATTGAGTCAACGCTTACATCAAATAGGCGAGATCGGGTTCTCTCATGCGTTTCTCCGGAAATGCCGGGACCAAGTTTCCCAAAAATTCCGTAAAAATGAAAGAAAGAGGCGCGAAGCGGAAGCGGAAACGAGAGAACCTGGGAAGGTCCGAGGCAGCGGGAAGTTCAGCTCAATTTGACCGGGCGCGTTCGGACCTCACCCTTGTGCAGCCACGCTAACAGGAGCAGCAACGGCACTAGCGAAAGCGCAAAAAACAGCGGTCCGCCGCGACGGTGGATTACGCTATGAATCATCTGCGGACCTACGTTCACGCAGAGAACGGCAATCACAAGGATCCGGAAACCATTCCGCAAGATGCCGAGCGGAATGATGAAGGCGACAAGGACAATGCGTCGCCATGCGCAACTTCGATCGTAATATTCGGCAATTGAAAAATCAGCCCCGCCCGGAGAAAAGGCATGCCGCTTAGGTGAAAGAGAACATTTGCCACCTCCGCGGAGGCGTATTTCGAGGCGCTCTCCAGAGCATTTACCATAGCGTCCGGCATCGGAATCATGAAGAGAAGATAGGCTAGCGGAAATGCCGTTGCTCGCATCCAGTCGCGTCCGAGAAAGAAAAAACCGCCGGCTGCAAAACAGCATAAAAACGAGAGAGTCTCTAGCGCGAGGTAATCAGCCTTGGCTGGTGACTGCTTAACGAAGTGTAGCCAATGTGCGAATGCAAAGACGCAGAAACCGACGGCGAGGAACGCCATCGCGAGCGGACGATCGACAACGTAATCCTTTGGCAGCTGATCACGGCGAAGATAAAGCAAGTACCCGGAAACGAACGGTACCAATAAAATATATGAGTACAGATCGCTCCCTGCTGCGTAGTTTATCAGCGCCAGAAGAGGCTGAGCAAAAACCGCCAGCAACACGATCACAAAACAGATGCCGGCCCAAATTCGCCACATTTTTCTATTCTTTGTGAGAGTGGGTCCTGAGATACGCTCTGCTTGTGTCGGAACGCTGGTGTCGCGAGCAACGGCTCGATCCAGTGGAGAAGGTATTTCCACGATGTTTCCTAGGCTGACGCCACAGAATAATTGCCCACCTTCGCACAGCTAGCTCCGTGGTCGCTGCGCTCTTTTTGTCTGTGTTTCAATACGTGTAGGTTACTCCGCCGGAATAGCGATTTCGCGAGTAACCGGGAGTCGATCCCATCGAACCCAGCGTGTTGTGGTTGTAGTCCAGGTGCAAGGTAAAATGCTTATTGAGTGTATAGCGGAGCCCAAGATTGAGATCGAAAGAATCCTGCGTCCCTGAGGAGCCGGTTCCACCCTGATTATCGTCATGATGGTAATAAATTCCGGCCACCGAGCTGAGTCGCGAAGTTAGATCGTACGTCAGGTTCAAGCCAGTCCGTAACGTCTTTGTAGTGGTCGTACCCGCAGCCGTGGGCGATTCGAAT
Organism: Verrucomicrobiota bacterium; assembly: GCA_003221375.1. Classification (GTDB taxonomy): domain Bacteria; phylum Verrucomicrobiota; class Verrucomicrobiia; order Chthoniobacterales; family UBA10450; genus Udaeobacter. The sequence continues at coordinate 2,983 of QHRI01000261.1, read as the reverse complement.
CCATAGCTTGTTGTCCAGTTCAGCGTATGGTTGCTGCCCACGTAGCTGAGCGAGCTTTCAAAGTAAGGGAGGGACGAATCTCCATCGTCCTCAAGCGAGCGAAATGACTCACCTGCTCGCACGTGAACGATGAGGTGCTCGGTCAAATTATGATTGATCCCACCGAGGAGAAAATGAGTCGTGGAGTCGGTCGGGGCCGTGTCGTAATTAATCGTTTCATAACGATATTCGCCGACCAGGCCCGTGCGGCTTGTCAAGTTAAACACAAGCTGCTCGCCAAGCGTGCTGTCGATCCGGTTCTGAGTATCTCCAATCGACGCCTGATCGTACGCAACGCGCTCGAACGTATAGCTTGTTATCAAGCTAAGCCGGGTAGACCAGTGATACGTTAGGGAAAAAATGTCACGTGTGTCGAAAAAATTAGCGCGGACGTTCTGGGGACCGACGTTGGATTGGAAATTGGGCTCGTTCTGGTAGGCAGCATAAATGCTCGTATAAAAGGAAAGCCGTGTCGAAAAGTTATGCGTAAGCCCCATGGTAATGTTTCCACTTTTCTCGTTCTGCCCCGTCACATCGAAATTCTGGGTAAAACGTCCGACACCAAGCAAAAAAAATTCCGTTTGTTCTCCGGGGCGATCGTACGTGAGGACAATATTTTCTGCAGCGAACCATGAACTTTTCGGGTTCGAGCTTAGGGTCACGTTGTCATCGTAGCCTGTGTCCACGCCGGCTGTGATCCGAACTGGAACAGCTGGTAGCCAACCCAACCCAGCCTGTTCGAAGGTCGAACCTGCCGCCTCTTGGGCCCGGGTTTCGGCCGGTTGTAAAGCGAGCAAAACGGCGAACACGAGTGTGAGCGGCCGGGAATCAACGCGCTTGCGGTTACCAGCCCGGTGAATTCGACATGGCAAAATCATGTTTGCAAGTCGCCATCTGCCGGCACGTTAGATCAAAACAAGCTGCGCGAGATGTAGATCACGTCTCCGTCCTGTACATATTTTGGGTAGATAGGCTTGCCATGAATGCTGGGCCGAAGATTAATGGTTTCAGTAAGCTGCACTCCGTCGATGACGCGGGTCAGATGAATATTGCTAGGGCTTCCATAGTCGCTCGGGCCGCCCGCTGTCATGATCGCCTGATACACAGTCGTCGGCCGATCAAACGTGATTGCCCCTGGTCTATTGACGAATCCTGACACGACCACGGTTGCCAGACCGTTGTCCACTGTGACCACCACCTCGGGATTATCAAGATACTGGTCGTACCGGCGAGTAAGCTCATGTTGTAAATCAATAACTCTCTTGCCGGCAGCTGTCACTTCACCAAGGTACGGCAGACTTATCTTGCCATCCCTGCGAATTTTTTGCGTTTGATCCAGATCGCTTTCTTCAGCAAATGAAAGCTTGACGACGTCTCCCGGAGAAAGTCTCACGGCCGTGTGAGGACCCGGCGGATTCGGCAGAGGTGGTAGCGGGGACTGGCAGCTGCCACAGAAGAATGCGGCAAAAATAAGAAGAGCGAACAGGCACGGGGACCCGCTCGGCTCATGTCTGCAATGATAGTACGGCATCTGTCTGCTGTCCTGTCTCATGCAACGTCGTTTACTCTACAAATTTGTTGATTGGCAAGAAAAATGCGACGAAGCCGGCGATGAGAGTTCTCGTCGAGAATCAGCGCACGTTGGATTTACCATGCCTGGAAAATGAGAATGTCGCTTTCGAGCTGCCGTGACCTCAGNNNNACGTGAATCGAATTTTTTCCCTTCACTAATAGGAAATCGTCCACCAGTTTCCCATCAGCCATCAACGCTTGAGCCCGGACTCCGGAACGTGCTGGGACCAGGTCATCTTTAGTTATTTCGGGGATGAGTTTTTGAAGATTCTTTACGAACGCCCGTTTGCTCACCGAGCGCACTATCTCCATGATCCCATCTCGGTAATACTTCCGCGCCAGCTTCCAAAACCCCGAGAACGTGAGGGTCTCAAACAAGTCGGCACAGTTGATGTCCGTCCGGCTATAGCCCTCCCGCTTGAAGGCTAGCACAGCGTTAGGCCCGGCGTGGACGGAGTCATCAATCATGCGCGTAAAATGAACACCCAGGAATGGAAAATCGGGATTGGGCACCGGGTAAACTAACGTCTTTACGAGATACCGCCTTTTCGGAACCAACTCGTAGTACTCGCCGCGGAATGGCACGATTTTCACGCCGGGATCGAGCCCACTGAAACGGGTAACGCGATCGCTAAATAGGCCTGCGCAGTTAATGATGAATCCGGCCTTAAACTCTCCGTGAGGTGTTTCGATAACTTGAATCCCATTCACCTCGCGTATGCGGTCAACGCGGGTACCAGTTCGCACCGTTCCACCCTGCGATTTAACCAGCTCAACATATTTCGCAGAAACCTCCCGGTAGTTGACGATCCCCGCTGACGGAATTTTAATGCCAGCAACGCAACGCACGTGCGGCTCAATTTCCTGCACCTGTTCGGGCGAGAGCCGCGCAACGACGAGCTCATGATTGAGGCCACGCTGAAACAAGTTGTCGAGGAGTGGAAGTTCCGACGCTTTGGTGGCAACGATCACTTTTCCGCACACTTCATGTTTGATGCCGTGCTCGCGGCAAAACTCGACCATTGAGCGGTTGCCTTGCACCGCGAACCTGGCTTTCAGGCTGCCGGGTTTATAATAAATACCTGAATGGATGACACCGCTGTTTCGGCCACTCTGGTGTTGGACGAGCTCCTTCTCCTTTTCCAGGAGGAGGATTCTCGCCTTAGGATACTTTTTGCCCACAGCCATAGCGGTCGCTAATCCGACGATTCCACCTCCGATGATTACGTAGTCATGCATGGAAACAATCCGGCTGGGAAATTTTATCGTAGTTCCGTCACGAGGCTTAATTCACTGCTCCAAGGAGCGCTTTCCGACAGCAAAATGCCTCGGCGTAACGGCTCGGTGAAGCCGCCTCGGTAGCCCGCAACCG
>QHRI01000260.1:2165-3421 GCA_003221375.1 Verrucomicrobiota bacterium | reverse complement strand
AGACCGCCGCTACAGCTCATTTCAATTCGAACTCACCGCAATCGAACGCCATCATCTGGTCTACATTCGAGATACGGAATTGGTGAAAGCCAGCAGCGTCAGTCTGGCAAATCTCGACCGATTTATCGCCCTTCTTCGCGATCGACACACGACTCGAATTCGCCGACTTACTTATTGTGAACAACGGCAGACCGTCGTTTGTTTTCAGGTAACTTCCGTTGTTGTCGAACCCCGCGGTCAACCCAACGAGTGCTCGTGTGTCGTTTGCCAGCGGATTTGGCATGAGTTTCACTTTGACGCTGGCGTTCGAGTTGTTTTCCGGAGGCGCCGTCGCCGCCTGACTGACGTCTTCCACTTTGACTGGACCGACGAGATAACCGCGGGCGTAATATTTTCCGGCGGGCAAATCTTCGCCATTGTCATTTTTCCCGTCCCATTGTGTCACCAGCGCATCTGCTCCGATTGTAAACTCGCGGAGGTCCGCCTCGTGGTGCAAAACGCGCACCAGCTTTCCTTGTGTATCGTAAATTCCGAGACTGATTCTGCCTTCCAACGGCGGCGGGACGAAACTGATGCGGACGTTTCTCGCGGGTGAAGCTGACGGCGTCTGCTCCGGCGAAGGCTGCGGCGTGACAGATTCAGTCGGCGAGATCGAGGAAACAGGAGATCCTTCGATGATCGCCGATGGAGTTGGCGTTGGCGATTCTTGAGCGAGGGCGATAGATGCCAGGAGCGTCGTCAGAATTGTTGTATTCGTCTTTATTGTCATGTCGAGCTGAGTCGAGACATCTCTGATAAATGATAAGAAGAGATAGAGATTCCTCCCAGCCTTCGCATAAAGCTTCTGGGGGGCAACCCCGAATGCTTTCGGTGTCGGAATGAGAAGTGGCCTAAGCGTAGTAACGCCAGTTCACGTTTGGAAAGATATTATCGCGCGATTCGCACTCGCGTAGAAATTCTTCATCGATGCGATTCGTGGCAAGCTGATCGTGTAAACGATTGAAACGGGAAAGGTGATCGCTGGTTCGCTTGGTCGCGTATTCACGTGCTGTTCCGGTCTTCATTAGGAACGCCCAGTCGCTGGATTGAGCGAGTAAAAGTTCGCGTGCCAGTTGCTTGAGTACGCGGTCTACAACTGGGCTGCAGATTTCTGCGTGCTTGCGTGCCATCTCACTCATTCGCTGTCCAGCAGTGTGCAGCTGTGGATAGATCCACGCGTTACTTGGATCCAGCCAAACTTCAAAGTAACCGTTCTC
>QHRI01000260.1:0-2108 GCA_003221375.1 Verrucomicrobiota bacterium | reverse complement strand
GGGCCTTCGAACCACCAGTGTCCAAAAAGTTCGGCATCGAAGGGAACGACCACAATGGGATCAAAACCCGCCGCGGCGACTTCGCGGATTTGTTGCCGGCGTTCTTCGATAAACTCAAGGGCCTGCATTTCGGCGACTCTTTCCGCGGCGACTGGATTGTATAACTCCTTCTCGTCACCACGCCCTGTGATGCGATGATATTTTACACCGGAAAATTTTCGGTTGCCGTGAGCAACCGGTCCCAAATGTTCCAATGGAAGATCGAATCCGGCGTCTCGATAAAACTCCCGGTAGACAGGATTGCCAGGATAACCTCCTCGTGCGCTCCAAATCTGCCGACTGGAATCGCGATCGCGCGCAAACGCGGCCGGCCCGGCTGGCGTATAACAAGGTGCAAAAATTGAGCGACACGGACGCGGGTTTCCAAACAACAGGCCGTGCGTGTCGAGGACGAACCAGCGAATGTTTGCTTCTTGCAGAATAGGTTTGAGGCCCGGATCGTAAGCGCATTCAGGCAGCCAAAAGCCAGTAGGGCCCGCGCCGAAAAGCTCCACATAGATATCGCGTCCGATCAGCATTTGAGCGCGCGCTGCTTCGCGTGATTGCTGCAGGAGCAGGGGAAGCAAAGCGTGCGTGGCTGCCGAGGCAATGATTTCAACGGCGCCGCTTTCCTTCAGTTCGCGGAAAAAGGCAAGCAAATTGCACCTGCATTCATCGACAAAGAAGCGCCGTGTTTCGCGAAACATTTTGAAGTAAAAATCTGCGAGCTCGCGGAGCTGTCGATCATTGCGGTTTCGCTTTTGTTCGCGCGCCACGAGATCGATCAAAAGATCGAGACCCCGCACGTAGCGCTCGCACAGCAGCTGGTCCTGCAGCATCGCGCAGAGCGTCGGCGTGATCGACATGGCAAGCTTAAACGGCACATGATCGTCTACCAGGCGCTGCATCATGCGCAGCAGCGGGACATAACACTCCGTTATTGCTTCGAACAACCAATCTTCTTCCAGAAAATGCTCATGTTCGGGATGGCGAACGAACGGCAGGTGCGCATGAAGAATAAGTGCGAGAGAGCCGGAAGACATTGCGGATTTCGGGGTGCGGAATGCGAATCGCCGATAGATTCCGCCATCAGCTCGCCTTTAAATCCGCAATCCGCAACTCCGAAGCGATCCAATCCCTTTTTGATGACGTCGATACTGGTGGCGTAACTGAGCCGGACGGTGCGATCGTCACCAAAAGCAGCTCCGGGAACGACCGCGACGTTGGCTTTACTCAGCAGGCGATCGGCGAAATTTTGCGAGGTCAGGCCGAGCTGACTGATATTCACCAGCACGTAAAACGCGCCCTCCGGTTTAACTGCAGTGACGTTGGAAATCTTCGAGACACGATCGAACATGTAATTGCGGCGCATATCGAACTCTTCGCGCATGTCGATCACCGGCTGTTGATAGCCCTTTAACGCTGCGAGGGCGCCATACTGAGAGAAGGAAGAAGGATTAGATGCGGTATGGCTTTGGATGGAATCGACCGCTTTGACCACGGCATCAGGCGCTGCCAAATAACCGAGACGCCAACCGGTCATCGCATAGGTTTTACTGAAGCCGTTGACTGTAATTATCAGATCGTACGCTGCCTGCGAGAGCGATGCGATGCTCACGTGTTTCGTGTCGTCGTAAACGAGCTTCTCGTAAATTTCATCCGATAAAATGTAAATGTCCTCTTCAGCGGCAACATCGACAATCGCCTGCAATTCCTCACGCGTGTAAACGGCTCCGGTCGGATTGCAGGGGCTATTCATGATCAACATTTTTGTGCGCGGAGTCATTGCATTCTCGAAATCTTCGGCGCGCATTTTCCAGGAGTTACGCTCGCTGGTTGGCACGATTACAGGTTCAGCGCCGACCAATCTGACCATCTCCGGATAACTGACCCAATAGGGAGCGGGGATAATGACTTCATCGCCGGGCTGGCACGTGGCGAGGATCGCGTTATAGCACGCGTGTTTTGCGCCGTTGCTTACGATGATTTGTGCGGCGCGATAATTCAGATCGTTATCGGCAGCAAGCTTTTCCGCGATTGCCTGACGCAGTTCAGGGATGCCAGCGCTG
>QHRI01000259.1 GCA_003221375.1 Verrucomicrobiota bacterium | reverse complement strand
TAACGATGGGAACAATTTTACGTGCTCGCTCGATTTCTTCCGGCTCCACGTTCGATAACCCGACGTGCCGAATCTTCCCGGCGTCTTTCATCTCCTTGATGGCGCCGAGCGATTCTTCCAAGGCCACTTTTGGATCGATACGATGCAGCTGATACACATCGATTCGCTCCAGGCGCAATCGCTTCAGACTGCCATCGACAGCTTGTTTCAGATGTTGTGGCCTTCCGTCTGGTACCCACTCGCCGGGGCCCGGCCGAGTTAAACCGCCCTTCGTCGCGATAACCAAACCTTTAGGATAAGGATAAAGCGCTTCGGCAATCAGCAGTTCGCTAGTTTCCGGACCATAGGCATCTGCGGTATCGATCAAGTTCACACCAAGCTCGACTGCACGCCTCACCACTTTGATCGCATTGCCGCGATCTGGCGGCCAGCCCCAAATCCCTTCACCGGTCACACGCATCGCACCAAAACCAAGTCGGTTAACTGTCAGATCGCCGCCCAATTTCCACGTGGGATTCGTACCAAAGTTCACTGGTTTTGACGATTCGGCTCCGAAGATTGCACCGGATCCTCTCGCGAGGAGTGCTGCGCCAGTTACAAGCGTTGTGCCAAGGAATGTTCGGCGAGTAACACCATGCTCCTTACTCGGGTTTGAAGATTTCTTATGCATGCTGTTCAGCGTACGGCCACCGAAATCGCTGTCAACGGAACGGCAACGTTGATTGGTAGAGGACGACACTACTGCGATTCAAGTGTAAATTTTCTTCCGCTCGCGCATGAGAACGGCGAATGCCTCCTCAAGGTCTTTGCCGAAAGTCAAAATACCTCCTTCGTGCCCAGCCATCACGGCAATCTTTCTGCTTTCCACGTCAGTACGCGTGAAGAGATGCATTATCTCGTTCGCCATCTCAGGGCTTCCGTATTCAGCAGCTTTCGAAGTTGTCGGCGCACGATTCAACACTGCCGCCCATAGGCTGGAGTCGTGAAAATGAATAACCGCTCCTGCGGTGGCATCCGACTGGTAAATTGCTGCATGCGTCAGTGATTCCGATGAGGGTATTGGAGAGCCTTCGTATCGGACCCGATTCTTTTCAAAATCGCACGCCACTACTTTTGCGCAATCTGCCCGGACCAGTTCTGGGATGCCTCCGGTCGCGGAACCGGTGATGTAAAAACTTTCGCTCGCGCCGTCCCTCACACTCAGGTTGCCGAACCCGATACCATTCGGATCCACGCCGACCAGACGAAGATCGAGAAGTTTCCGTCTGTATGCATTTAATTCAGCAAGCCCGCGAAACGAAGGAATCTTCGCGGTTACGCGTTCGCAGGAAAACTTTACGGACTCGCTCACCGCATCTGCTCTGGGAAGAGCGCGCGGATGCTTTTTTCATTCGCTTCACACACGCCCCGTTCGGTAATTAATCCCGTGACCAAATAGCCGGGTGTAACATCGAATCCATAATTTGTCGCTGGACTCTCCTGCGGCGCGACGCGCACCTCGACCATTTGTCCCTCGAACCAGCCGTCGGCCTTCTTCACTTCCTCTGGACTACGCTGTTCGATCGGGATTTCTTTCAATCCATCGCGCAATTTCCAATCAAAAGAAGACGACGGCAGCGCTACATAGAACGGAACATTATTAGCCTTTGCTGCCAACGCCTTCAGATATGTCCCGATCTTGTTCGCAACATCTCCCGTAATAGTAGTGCGATCGGTTCCTACAATCACCAAGTCCACCGCACCGCGTTGCATCAAGTGTCCCGCGGCACTGTCTGCGACGATTGTATGCGGTACTCCATGCTCGCCCAGCTCCCAGGCTGTGAGTTTGGAACCCTGATTTCTGGGTCGCGTTTCCGCAACCCACACGTGAACTGGCAAACCCCTGTCGTGAGAGGCATAAATCGGAGCCGTAGCGGAACCGTGGTCAACAAATGCGAGCCACCCTGCGTTGCAATGCGTAAGTACATTGATTGGTCCGCCCGCCGTCCGGCCGGACGGGTTCACAGCGGCGAACTTTCCCGCTTTCTTTCTTGCGATCTGACGGATGAGTTCGAATCCGTGTTGGCCGATCATCCGGCAATGATCTGCGTCTTCGTCCGCAATCGATCTGGCTGTGCGCAGAGCAAGCGCGACTTTTTCCTTCGCGTTTGTCCCTTTCGCGATATTTCTTAGCTGGCGTTCAATGGCCCAGGAAAGATTGACCGCCGTTGGCCGCGTCGCCTTGAGTTGTGCTGCCGCGCGCGACAGATGTTCATCGATTTCGCCAGCGGGGCCTGCCGCCGCCTTCACTGCCGCAAGGTACATGCCATAGCCCGCGCTTGCTCCGATCAACCCTGCTCCGCGAACATGCATGTCGCGAATC
>QHRI01000258.1 GCA_003221375.1 Verrucomicrobiota bacterium | reverse complement strand
TTCTCGAGCCAAAGGTAAAAGGAGTTCAATGGCGACTGGGCGCGGTTGGCACTGCTGAATGGACCGGTGTGGCGTTATCGGCCTTGCTCGATCGGGCCGTGGTTAAGTCAAGCGCACGCGAAGTCGTTCTCCAAGGAGCGGACTGCGGTATGCTCGAGGATCCGAAAGGTCCCCCAGGTGAATTGACTTTTGCGCGTAGTATCCCCGTAAGCAAAGCACGTGCGGACGTTTTGCTCGCGTACAAGATGAATGGAGGCGAACTTCCGCCACAACACGGTTTTCCTGTTCGGGCCATTGTGCCCGGATGGTACGCGATGGCCTCGATTAAATGGCTGCAGCGCGTGATTGTTACGGACCAACCGTTTGGAGGCTATTATCAGACCATCGATTACGCATACTGGAAGAGGCGAGGGGACATCGGCGAACTCGTTCCGGTTGCCGAGATGCAAATCAAGGCGGAAATCGCGAAGCCAGCTCAAGGTGAAACCGTGCCTTCAAGTTCCAACGTGCGCGTTCATGGCGCAGCTTGGACGAGCGATGGTGAAATCACAAAAGTCGAACTCAGCACAGATGGCGGAGCAACATGGTGCGAAACAAGCCTGCTTGGCGCATCCAAACCGAACGCGTGGCGGCTTTGGGAATTTAATTGGAAAACGCCCAGCGCGCCGGGAAAGCGAACGCTCATTGCTCGCGCAACGGATTCGCTCGGCCAGACTCAACCGGTGCATCGCGATCCTGATCGAGGCACCTATATGATTAATCACCTCCTGCCGATCGAGGTGACGGTGAAGTTGTAGCCGCGGCTGTTGCCTCGCGGCGTTTCAGGAACGCCTCGACACAGCGAGGCGACTACATTATGGCGATGTTGATCTTGTTGAACTTCACGACACGTTCGGGTTAAATGCTTCGATGTCGCTCATTTTTAAAACGATTCAGACCGAAGGCATCGCCGAACTTTCGTACTTGCTCGGTGATGATGACGAAGGAGTCGGGGCGATTTTCGATCCGAGAGCCGATGTTGAGGTTTATGTTGAGATGGCACGCGAAGCGGGGCTCGCAAAGATTTATGCCAGCGGGGAAGGCGGGGCTGAGTACGGCTTCGGACCTGAAAAAATAAAGGACGGCGATCGGTTCACATTTGGCGAAGTGCTCGTAACAGCGCGCCATACTCCGGGGCATACGCCGGAGCACATGTCCTATCTGCTGGCCGAAACAGATCATCCGGACGAGCCTTGGGCAATCCTCACTGGCGATTCACTTTTTGCTTCGTCTGCTGGTCGGCCGGACTTGTTAGGCGAGAAACACACGAAGCAACTCGCGGAACAACAGTTTCACACTTTGCACGACTTCTATTTGAAGCTGCCCGATCACGTGATGATCTACCCCAATCATGGCGCCGGGTCGCCTTGCGGCGCCGACATTGGAGCTCGATTGAGCAGCACGATCGGTTACGAACGAAGGTTTAATAATTTTTTGCAATTCAGCGACCCGAAAAGTTTCACTGATTACGCGATCAAAAGTGCACCGCCTGTTCCACATTATTATCCGCTGATGAAAAGAATGAACGCGCAGGGACCGAAAGTGCTTGGAAACCTTCCGCGGGTCCCCAGTCTTCCACCCAAGGCATTCAAGGAGGCGATTGATAAAAAGGCTGGTGTTCTCGTAGACGTGCGCACCATGCTTGCGTTTGGAGGCGGCCATATTTCCGGCGCGCTCAACATTGGCGGCACGCCAATTCTTTCCATCTGGGCGGGCTGGATGCTTGATCCGGAAAAACCGATCCTTCTCGTCATGGAGAGCGACGATGATCTCGAAAAAATCGTGCGCCTCTTCGTACGCACCGGCTATACAAAATTCGCCGGATATCTGATCGGTGGAATGAAAGCATGGGACGCGGCGGGATTTCCGCTCGAAAGAATCGGCCAGATGAGCGTGCACGAGCTGAATGAGCGGAAGGATTCGCTGCAGATTGTCGATGTGCGGTCACCCGGCGAATGGAAGAAAGGGCATGTGCCCAGTGCGCAGCACATTTTTGTCCCGGAACTTGCCAAGCGAATGGCCGAACTCGATCGCAGCAAACCGACGGCTGTTTACTGCGGCAGCGGCTATCGAGCGAGCATCGCTACCAGTATCCTGAAGCCGCAAGGGTTCACCGATCTGTGGAATGTTCCCGGTAGTTGGGAAGCATGGAAAAAGGCAAAGCTGCCGGTAGAAGGAGCAGACAGTCAATGAATGGTACGACAGCGCTGCCGCGCCGGTCGTTCGGCGAGACCATGCGAGCCGATGTCTGGTGGACCCAGCCTTTGCTTGTATTTATCGGGCTGGCAACTTTCATCGTGTATTCAACCTGGGCCGCTTTTCAGGCACAGAATTATTTTTTTGGTAATTATATCTCACCGTTTTATTCGCCGGAAATTCTCGGTGATTCGCCCCACAGCTGGTTCGGGCCGAAGCCTGACTGGTGGCCGGCCTGGTTAATCTTTTCTCCCGCACTGCTCGTTCTTTGGGCCCCGGGGGGATTCCGCCTCACCTGTTATTACTATCGCGGCGCTTACTACAAGGCGTTCTGGGCTGATCCTCTCGCGTGCACGGTTGGTGAGCCGCGCAAAAGCTATTGGGGTGAGCGTTCGTTTCCCCTCATCATGCAAAACGTTCATCGCTACTTTCTTTACCTCGCGTTCTTATTCCTTTTGGTTCTGGCCTATGATGTCTGGAAAGCGCTATGGTTTTCGGACGGATTTGGGATCGGGGTTGGCACAATCGTTTTGGCAATTAATGTCGTCCTGCTAGCGGGTTATACTTTTGGTTGTCATTCGCTGCGACATCTGGCCGGCGGTTTTTTGGATCAGTTTTCCAAATCGCCGACATGCTATCGCGCTTACACGTGCGTGAGCTGTTTTAATCGTCGTCACATGCTCTGGGCGTGGCTAAGTCTGTTCTCGGTCGGTTTTGCTGATCTTTATGTGCGGCTTTGCGCGATGGGCGTTTGGCATGATTTCAGAATCGTTTAAACGATGAAGCGAAGTCCGTTTTCCAGGGTATACGCTTCAACTCTTTAACTGTTTAACGCTTCAACCGATCCCATGCCCGATTACGAAACGTTGGAACACGATGTCTTGGTGATTGGCGCTGGAGGTGCGGGTCTGCGCGCTGCGATTGAAGCCTCTGCCGCCGGAGTGCGCGTCAGCCTTGTTTGCAAATCGTTGTTAGGCAAAGCGCACACGGTTATGGCCGAAGGCGGAATTGCTGCTGCGCTCGCGAATGTCGACGAACGGGATAACTGGAAGGTGCATTTCGCTGACACCATGCGCGGCGGGCAATACGTGAATCAATGGCGAATGGCGGAGTTGCACGCGAAAGAAGCGCCTGATCGCGTCCGAGAGCTCGAAGCGTGGGGCGCGGTGTTCGATCGCACGAAAGATGGCCGCATTCTGCAAAGACACTTTGGCGGACATAAATATCCACGCCTCGCGCATGTGGGCGATCGCACAGGCTAGCATTTGGGTACGAGCGCGAACGCGGACGCTTCAAGATTTTTCGTGCCAAAGCGGTGGTACTGGCCACTGGTGGAATTGGGCGGGCATACAAGATTACCAGCAACAGCTGGGAATACACTGGCGACGGTCACACGCTCGCGTATAACGCGGGTGCCAGTCTGATCGACATGGAGTTCATCCAATTTCATCCCACCGGCATGGTATGGCCGCCGAGTGTCATGGGAATTTTGGTGACGGAAGGCGTGCGCGGCGAAGGAGGGATTCTAACAAACAAAGAGGGTCGCCGTTTTATGTTCGATGCGATTCCAGAAAATTATCGCGCTCAAACCGCCGATAACGAAGAGGAAGGCTGGCTCTATTGTCAGGGGAGCAAAGATGCGCGGCGTCCGCCGGAGCTGCTGACCCGCGATCATGTGTCACGCTGTATTGTGCGCGAGATCAAGGAGGGCAGGGGAAGCCCTCATGGTGGCGTTTATCTCGATATTTCCTGGATCAAACAAAAGCTACCGAACGCAGCCGAACACATTAAGCGCAAACTGCCGAGCATGTATCACCAGTTCAAACAACTGGCCGACATCGACATCACGGAACAACCCATGGAGGTTGGCCCCACGACGCATTACATCATGGGCGGTGTACACGTTGATCCCGATACGCAAATGTCGCGCGTAGCCGGCTTGTTTGCCGCAGGCGAGTGCGCTGCCGGAATCAACGGCGCGAACCGTCTGGGCGGCAATTCACTCTCCGATCTGTTGGTTTTTGGGAAACGCGCGGGCGAATTTGCCGCAAAGTTTGCCAAGGACAATTCGTTAGGCAAAATCGACAATAACAAAATTGAAAGCGTCGCGCGTGAAGCCCTCGCTCCATTCGACCGAAGCAACAGCGAAAGTCCTTACCAGGTGCAACAAGATTTGCAGGACACCATGCAGAATTTGGTTGGAATTGTGCGTAACGAAAGCGAAATGCGCGAAGCTCTCGGAAACCTCGACGGTTTCAAGGAGCGCGCTGAAAGAGCCGCTGTAACTGGAAACCGTGAATACAACCCGGGCTGGCACACTGCGCTGGATTTGAAGAATCTGCTCACCGTTTCCGAAGCGATCACCCTTGCGGCGCTCGAAAGAAAGGAAAGTCGCGGCGCACAATTCCGGGATGATTATCCGGACAAGAACGAGGAGTTTGCGAAAGTAAATACGATGATTACGAAAGCGGCAGATGGTTCCATGAACGTTCGCTTGGAACCGTTGCCCGAAATGCCGGGGTATTTGAAGCAAGTCATTGAGGAAATAAAATGACCACGGATTGCGCGGATGGAACGGATTGTTTTTGTATCGGTGTAATCTGCGTTATCCGTGGTTAAAACCATGAAGGCCACATTCAAAATCTGGCGAGGTGATGCAAAGGGCGGCGAGTTTCGCGATTACACGACGGAAGTTGCCGAGGGGATGGTGGTGCTCGATGCGATTCATGATATTCAGCGGACACAGGCGCCGGACCTGGCCTGCCGCTGGAATTGCAAGGCCGGCAAATGCGGTTCGTGCTCAGCGGAAGTCAACGGAATGCCCAAACTGATGTGCATGACGCGACTGAGCGACCTTCCACTGGAAAAACCGGTGACAGTTGAACCGATGAAGGCCTTTTCAATCTTGAAGGACCTGGTCACCGACGTCTCCTGGAA
>QHRI01000257.1 GCA_003221375.1 Verrucomicrobiota bacterium | reverse complement strand
TAAGCTGCTCCTTACACTTTGCCACGTTTTCGCGCGTAGTAATTGCCCGGTGCCGGCCGCTTTTGATCGCGTATTGCTCCGCAGGCAGCCCGAGCGCGTCCCCGCCCATCGGATGCAAGACATTGAACCCGCGCATGCGCTTGTAACGCGCGATGATATCCGTGGCAGTGTAACCTTCGGGATGGCCGACGTGCAGACCGGCACCGCTCGGATAGGGAAACATGTCGAGCACATAGAATTTCGACTTCGCGGAATCGAAACCTTTCTCACCAGGATTTCGCGCGTGAAAAAACGGTCGTTCTTCCCAAATGGCCTGCCATTTTGGCTCGAACTCGTCGAATGGGTACGGTTTGCGGCGCTCGTTCATTGCTTTAACCACGAATGGACACGAATGAACACGAATTCACAAAAAATCTCTTTAGACTCATAACTTTCCGTTGTCCGTACCCATCAGTGTGGATTAGTCGTTACCCCTGAATCCTGTCAAACGCGCATGCAATTGATTGTAGCGACGCGCAACACGCATAAGACTCGCGAGATCGAGCAAATCCTCGGATCCAAATTGACTGTGCGAGATCTCACCGAGCATCCCGAAATTTCCGAAATAATGGAGAGTGGAACGTCGTTCGAAGAAAATGCAAAGCTCAAGGCGATCGCGGTATCAGAAAGATTGCCCGGCCTAGTCGTTGCGGATGATTCGGGATTGGAAGTTGATCCGCTCGGCGGTGCCCCTGGAGTCCACTCTGCCCGCTATGCAGGCGCCGATGCGAGTCCCGGGAAAAAGATCGCCAGGCTACTAGATGAGCTTGCGAAAATTGATGCAAAAAGCGATCAACGGCGCGCGCGATTTCGTTGCGTCCTGGCGGTTGCGCGCGGTGGCCGGGTCCTTGCGGCATTCGAAGGAGTAGTAGAAGGGAAAATTGCCGAACGGCCGCGCGGCTCACACGGGTTCGGCTACGATCCAATTTTTATTCCGGATGGATTCGAACAAACTTTTGCCGAACTGCCCGAAGAAGTGAAAAGCAATATTAGCCACCGGGCAAAGGCGATTCGCAAATTCCAAGCTGACCTGCCAAAGCTACGTGGCGAACTCTAGGGCTTCGGGGCTGGCGGCGGGGGCGGAGGAGGAGCAGCTCCCGGTTGCGTTCCGGGCGGCGCGCCGGGGGCGCCGGCGGCCCTGATTTGATACCCCACTTTCGTGATTCCAGCCGAGCGAATTTTGTCGAGCACAGCAATCACGTCACCGTGCATCGCCATCAAGCTGGCGCTGAGGGAGACCTTGATCTCCGGATTTGTTTGGTGAAGCTGATAAAGGCGCGGGAGTACTTGGTCATCGGACACATATTGATTGTCGAAATAGACCGCGTTTCCCTCCTGTATCTTGATGGAAACGTAATCCTTTACTGGGCTTGGGGGCGGAGCAACTGCAGCTGGCAAATTGACCCGAATCCCTTTCATATGGGTCTGGCTAAGACTCACCATCATAAAACTGGCGAGCAAAAAGAACATAATGTCGATCAAGGGGATGATCTCGATACGCGCTCTCTTGTGAGGAACTGGTGAAGAGACTCTCATATGCTAAACTCCAAAAACGATTTTCAATACTGGGCGCCCGTCATCGTAAACGTGATGGGAATTCTAACCTTTGAAACTGTCCCCGGCTTAAATCGCCACTGCCGAAAAGCGCTAGTCGCCGCGTTATCCAGTATAGGATTTCCAATACTTGAAGCCATTGAAGCACTGGTCACGCTCCCGCTTCCCGGGTCAACTTCCACCACACACACACCACTGCCTGTAACATGCCGCGACCGTGCCTCGTAGGGGTACTGCGGACGCGGCGCGTAAGTGGCAAGGGCTTTTGCTGAAGAGATCGACATCGTTCCAGGACGCCCCGCAGCCTGTGGCGCTTTAATCGGTGCGAACTTTTGCGTCGTAGGTTTCTTTGGCGGAGGAGTCGTTTCTTCCACGTACTCTGGTTTGATTTCAGGTGGCGGTGGAGGCTCTGGCAAGGGGATGTCTTCCGGCGGGGGGGTCGGTTCTTCAGTGGCCTGCAGGGTGGCCTCCACAACGGCCGTTGGTATGTCGGGTGGAACTTCAACCGCGACCTCGCGCTTTTGAGCAAGCGCGACTGCTGTAAGGTGAATCGCTAATGCGGCGCCAAGAGCACTCCAGAAATACCAGGCAGGTGGCGGCCGATAAAGCAATGGTTTTGGTAATTCGTCCGCCATAACCAGATCACGTGCCGGTCCCGGGCACCCCCTTTAGCGCTTCGCTCTTAATTTCGAATGAGATTTTGTAAAATCCGGCGGAGCGAAGCATATCGAGCAAATGAACGATGTTTCCATGGACTGTGTCGCGATCGCCGCGCACGAACACCTTCGCTTCTGGATCTGATTGGTGCACTTGGATCAGACGCGCCTGCAGATCAGCTTCGGTCATTTCATTTTTGTCGAAGAAATAATGGCCATCCTTATCGACCGAGACACTGATGTAATCACGTTTTGATTGCGTCTCACCCGAGCTGCCTGTGGGCAGGTTCACCTTAATGCCTTTCATGTGGACCTGGCTCAAGCTGACCATCATGAAACTGGCGAGCAGAAAGAACATGATGTCGATCAACGGGATGATCTCGATCCGCGCTTTCTTATGAGGAACCGGTGAACTGACGTGCATGGAAAATTCCTAAATCGAAGACCGCGTTGCCGAGGCCGGTGTACCGTGCTCGATCTCCACTCCTCTGTGTTCCTTGTGTTGTGCCTCGAGCATCACTTCCAGGTTCGTAGCTGCTGTTTGCAGTTCGAA
>QHRI01000256.1 GCA_003221375.1 Verrucomicrobiota bacterium | reverse complement strand
CCGCAGATGAACACGTTCAGCAAACTTTATCTTGCGTTACTTGGCCAGTTTCCCTGGAAATATCTGCCAGCAATCCCTGTGGAAATGGTGCTCCTCCCGCAGTGGGCGCCATTTCACATTTACAAAATGTCGTCGTGGAGTCGCGCCATGCTCATACCTCTGGCGATTATTAACCATTTCAAACCGACTCGAGTTTTGCCTGGTGAAAAGCAACTGCACGAACTCTATCCGCTCGGCACCGAGCAAAGCGATTTGCGCTTGCCCCGAAGTGAACCCTTCTGGACGTGGCGGAATTTCTTTCTTCGACTCGATGACGTTTTTAAATTCCTGAGCCCGCTTCGAATTCGCCCGCTTCGGCGGCGCGCCCTTGAAGAAGCAGAGCGGTGGATGCTGGAGCGGATCGGCAAGGGCAGCGATGGGCTCGCAGCAGTGTTTCCCGCAATGCTCAACTCTTTGATCGCGCTGCGCGCTCTTGGTTATTCGAAAACAAATTCGGTTTACGCCAAAGCGGAACGGGATTTCGCTGGGCTCTTCGTTGACGATCCCGAAGATTTCCGGATTCAGCCTTGTCTTTCGCCGATCTGGGACACTGCAATCAATATTATCTCGCTGGCGGAATCCGGCGTTGCTCCAGACGACCCGAACCTGCAAAACGCGGCCGAATGGCTCGTCAATAAAGAAGTGCGCATCCGTGGCGATTGGTCGGCAAACAATTCATATCCCCAAGCCAGCGGATGGGCATTCGAATATAATAACGTTTATTATCCGGACACGGATGACACAGCGATGGTGTTAATGGCGCTGCGGCTGGTTCGTTCGAAAGATCCGCAAGCGCTCAATGAAACGTTTCGACGCGCGCTGGATTGGCAACTTAGTTTCCAATGTCGCGATGGCGGTTGGGCCGCATTTGATAAGAATGTGACCACGCCGTGGCTGGAAGACATGCCGTTTGCCGATCACAATGCGATTCTCGATCCAACGTGCAGCGACCTTACCGCACGCACACTCGAGCTCCTCGGTTACATTGGGTTCGATCCGAAGACCCGGTCCGTCCGCGACGCCATCCAGTATTTGATCGAAACTCAGGACGAGGACGGGTCGTGGTATGGACGCTGGGGCGTCAATTACATCTACGGCACCTGGCAGGTTCTGCGCGGCTTGCGTGCGATTGGCCAGGACATGACGCAGGACTGGATATTGCGCGGCCGCGATTGGCTTGAAAGCTGTCAAAATAACGACGGCGGTTGGGGCGAGACTTGCGGCACCTACGAAAACCCATCGACCAAGGGCATCGGCGAAAGCACAGCGTCGCAAACGGCATGGGCGATCATGGGCATTTGTGCGTGCGGCGATCTTGATCGACCGAGCATTCAGCGCGGTTTGCGCTATCTGCTCAGTTGGCAAAAGCCCGATGGATCATGGGATGAAGAAAAGATTACGGGCACCGGTTTTCCGCGCGTGTTCTATTTAAAGTACGACATGTATCGTCAAAACTTCCCGCTGCTCGCCCTTGCGACGTACGTCAACTATCGCAGTGGCCTTGGGCATCGTCCTAGTTTTTACCACTGCGATCTGTAGCCGGCCACGTCTGGGCGGCGCGGCGAAAGCCGTGTTTATCATTTCAGCGCGTCGCTTCTCACAGCGAAGCGTTTATAGCAGGAAAGATTGGTTTTCCTTCGCGGGAAAAATAAAACCTGTCGCGCGGCGTAATTCGATCTAACTGTAAAGATTATGGCTTACGAATTACCAAAATTACCTTATCCGTA
>QHRI01000255.1 GCA_003221375.1 Verrucomicrobiota bacterium | reverse complement strand
CTTGCTGTTTATCTGCCCACGCACCTTCTTTTCATCAGAATTTTTCGAGGCGTTTGGGAGGTAAAGGCGACGGAGCGGATGTTACGACGAACATTCCGCATAAAATATTGTCAGCATAAACCGCGCATGATCTTCTAGGGCCGAGTCATGGCCAGAGAATTCAAACCGGTGCGTTTTTTTGTGATGATGGCACTGGCGGCGTTCGTCGTGTGTGGAGTTACCTCGTTCTACACTCATCGCGCGGTCCATGGTAGAACCGCAGAGGAGCGGGCGGCTTATGCAATCGGGTTGAAAGTGGGGGAGCAAGCTCCGCCGGGCGCAAGGCTACCAACTGCTGCCGACTTAAACATGATGGCTCAAAAATATTTCAATCAACAGGGGTCCGGCAGTCAGCTCCGAAGTTCTTCGCGAGCAGGCGGGCTGCAGAATTGGGACCTTGCATTCGAAAACGGTTACACGGACGGCTTCAACAAGACACATCTCCAGCAATGAACCCGCCACCGCCACCTATACCGACTCGGAAACGGTTCCCATGGATTTTTTACTGGATCGTTCTTGCCTTCATCGCTGTCTTCGCATTTGCGCCGATAGGATCGGTGATCATCAATGGAAAAGATTATGGCCAGCTTTTGTATACGCTGGGTGTGCTGGGCTGGTTGATGCTTGTTACGATTCCTGGCGGCCTGTTCGCCTTCGTGATTTGGTTGATCGTTCTCATTCTGCATCGCGCAAGCTGGAGAAAGCGACTCGCTGCCGGAGTTCCTCCTCCAATTCCCCCTCCGCCGGCACCAGCGTGAGATTCTTGGGATTGAAAATAGCAGGCGACGCGCCTGTCTCTACGGTTTGCGGTCGCCGCGGCGACCGCCCGTACCGCGAAGGTTGGCAACAATGAAAGACCTTACTCAAGGCTCGGTTACCAGGCATTTGCTGCATATGTCCGCGTTCCTGGCCATGAGCATGGTGGTTCAGACGCTTTATTTGCTGGCCGATCTTTACTGGGTGGGACACCTGGGTAAGGAAGCGATCGCTGCCGTCGGTCTCGCGGGCAACATCACGATGATTGTGCTGGCGCTCACCCAGATGCTGGGCGTGGGAACAACTACATTGATCTCGCAAGCCGCCGGCCGAAAAGATCAGCCACACGCGGAGCTGGCTTTCAATCAGTCTTTCGTTATGTCGATCGCGGTCGCTCTTGCTCTAGGCGTCGTAGGATTCATTCTGTGTCCCGCCTATTGCGACTGGCTGAGCGCAGATAGTGAGACTGCGATATTGGCAAAGGCGTATCTGCTTTGGTTTCTTCCCGGACTGTTACTTCAGTTTCCGTTAGTGGCGTTGGGCTCGGCGCTGCGCGCAACCGGTATTATCAAGCCCGCCGTTGGATTCCAGGTGCTCAGTGTGCTGCTCAACATTATTCTTGCCCCATTATTGATTTTCGGAATTGGTCCATGGCCAAAACTCGGGGTAACCGGCGCAGCGCTCGCCACGTTCGTTTCCATTCTTGTTGCCGATGTGCTGATCGTGATTTATTTCGAAAAGAAATATCACTATCTGCGTTTTCGTTTTCCGTTGTTTCGGCCGCAAACCAGGATTTGGGCAGGAATGCTGCGGATTGGTGTGCCGGCTGGCGCGGAGTTCTTGCTGCTTTTCGTGTACATTATGATCGTTTACGCGATCATCCGGGGCTTTGGACCGGCGGCACAAGCCGGCTTCGGAATCGGCGCACGCGCGATGCAGGCCCTTTTTTTACCGGTGGTGGCTCTCAGTTTCGCCGTTTCGCCTGTGGTGGGACAGAATTTCGGTGGCCGCCGCGCGGATCGAGTCCGGCATTCCGTCTATTCTGCACTTGGCATCGCGTCGTCAATGATGCTGGTGCTCACGTTAATGGCGTTCCTTTTACCGGGAACGTTGATTCGTATTTTTTCGCGGGATCCGCGCGTGATCGCCTTCGGCAGCGATTATCTTCGGATCGTTTCTTTGAATTTCATTTCAGCCGGAATTGTTTT
Source organism: Verrucomicrobiota bacterium (assembly GCA_003221375.1). Taxonomy (GTDB): domain Bacteria; phylum Verrucomicrobiota; class Verrucomicrobiia; order Chthoniobacterales; family UBA10450; genus Udaeobacter. The sequence goes on along the minus strand of QHRI01000255.1, from coordinate 1,319 downwards.
TGTTACTTCCAGCATTTTCCAGGGAATCGGCAACACGCTCCCACCGTTGTTCAGCTCGTTGACACGGCTAGTCCTGTTCGCTCTCCCGGCAATGTACATTTCGCGGAGGCCCGGCTTTGAGATCAGCTACGTCTGGTATCTGTCCGTCGGGTCGATCGTTTTTCAGATGTGCATCAATCTTCTGCTGTTGCGACACGAGATGCGAAAGCGACTTCGATTCGATGAACCGGAAAACTTTATTCCAGCGAGCGCGACCGCGTCGTTGTTGTCTCCTCAGTTAGGCGCGCGTTTTTTCCCGACGACAGAGAAGCTGGGACACGAGCAGGCTGACGAATCCACCAACGCAAAGCCAGGCGAACCAATTGCCGGCGCGCGTGTAAATCGTTTCTTCGCGCGAAACGTTTACGTTTCCCGTGATCGACACGAAGCGACCGGGCATTGTCGCCGCTTCAGCGAGAATGCGGCCGCGGTTGTCGCTCAGGGTTAACAATCCGTTGCGCGCCGAACGAGCAACGGCGAAACCGTTTTCGACAGCGCGCAGGACAGCCATGCGCGCGTGCAGCCAACGATCCAGATTGAAGTCCCACGCAGGTACGAGCAGCAGGTTTGCGCCTTCGGCTGCGTATTCGCGGCTGAGCCCTGGAAAATCCATGTCTTTGCAAATTAGCAGTCCCCAACGTCCCGACGGTTCCTCGAGAATGACTCGCTCGTCACCGGGTTTTTCGGGTTCGACACCAGGAATCAGATGTTGCTTGTCGTAGTTCGCCTCCAATTTTCCATGAGCTGAATACAAACGAGAAGAATTGAAGGCGCCCGACGATGTTTTTCGAACAAGGCCGAGGACAATTGACGCGCGTGTCGCGGTAGCAGCCGAAGAGTACACAGAGTCCACCTCCACCAACGTATCTTCGCCGACGCGTGCAATTTTCTCTGGAAGGACAACAGCGTCCGTTCCGCCCGGAGTAACCCGCTGGATCTCGTCAGCGTACTCACGCAACAGTTCCAATGCTTGCTCTTCGGAGCCGAGGTAAACGCTCATTGGCACATCTTTTGCGACGAGTGTTACTGCGACAGTTTGAGATAGATTCGATTGCAGGCGCCATTTGCCAAAAACAAGCACTGCGCAAATGAGGAAGCCGACAGCGAGCGCGAGCACGCGGCGTTGCCATGGTTTCCCCGTGCCGCTCAATAAGACTGCCACGGTGCCGGCAAACAGAAATACGATAAAGCTGATTCCCCAGAGACCGGTCATCGCAGCGATCTGAATTACGGGGAGACAATTCATTTGTGTGTAAGCAAGATTCCCCCATGTGCTGTGA
>QHRI01000363.1 GCA_003221375.1 Verrucomicrobiota bacterium | reverse complement strand
TCTCCTGGCAAAAACGAATGCAGCGCGAGCAGAGAATGCAGCGTTCGTCATCGAGCGTCACACGCGGCCCGAGCACGACATTTTTCGGTTTCTTGACTTTATTTTCGAGAAAACGCGATTTGCTCATGCCGAAATCGACGCTGAATTCTTGCAAGCGACATTCGCCAGCCTGATCGCAGATCGGGCAATCAAGCGGATGATTGATGAGAAGGAATTCCATCACGCCGCGCTGGCATTCCTTTACCAGAGCAGAATTTGTCCTGACGCCCATCCCTTCAGCGATATCTTGCGCGCAGGAGATTTGCGGCCGGGGCATCCAGTTGATGATCGGTTTGTTGTCAGCGCCAAGCTCTGGTTTGCGATCCGGTCCGAGTCTTGGAAATCCCATCTCGATCAGGCACATCCGGCAATTGCCCGGTGAACTTAGCTTCTTGTGATAACAATAACGGGGCACAAAACTCCCAGCCTGTTCGCAGGCTTCGATCACGCGTGTGCCTTTTGGAAATTGGTGCCACACATCGTCAATCTGGACGTTCAGGAGCTGCGGCGATGGAGCTGGATCGGACATTTATCTTGGTTTTGATTTAAATCGTGCCCGCGGCTCCAGCTTTTTCCCAGCCCGGGTCATGCGCCATGGGAACTGTAGGAATCGTTTCCTCTTCAATTAGTTCTTCGGACGTGTATTCCGGCGGCAGCGGCGGCGGCATCGGTTTTTGAGCGCGAGCGGCGAATTCTTCCGGAAATTTCTGGACAAAGCTCTGCGTTGGCCAAGCACATGCCTCGCCAAAAGCGCAGATCGTGCGTCCGGCGATATTGTCGCCAACGGTCTTCAGCGTGTGTGGATCTTCCGTGACACCGCCGCCGCGCAACATGCGATCGGTGATTTTCTTCATCCAAAGCGAGCCCTCACGGCAGGGTGTGCACTGACCACAGCTTTCGTGTGCATAGAATTCGTTGATGTTGTTGAGGACCCAGACCACGTCGCGGGAATCATCCAGCACGATGACACCGCCGGAACCGGCCATGGAACCGGCTGCGGCGAGCGAATCGAAATCCATCGGGATTTCGTCGATCGACATCTCGCGTTCGATCGTTGATCCGTCTGGCTGATGTTCTTTGAGTTTGAATCGTTCATCGGCCCGCAGGACCTTCGCGGAACTTCCACCTGGTATGACTGCCTTTAGTTTGTGGCCAGGTTTTAATCCGCCGGCCATTTCATAAATAAGCTGACCCATGGTCACGGCTCCGACTTCAATTTCAAAATAACCGGGCCGCTGTACGTCGCCGCTTACACACACGATTCTTGTGCCCGTATTGTTGGGCCGGCCCAGGCGGGCATACTCCGCGCCGCCCATCGCGATGATGTGTTTCACGTGGCAAAGCGTTTCCACGTTATTAACGATCGTCGGGCACATGTAGAGCCCTAGCACGGCTGGGAAATAGGGCGGCTTGATTCGTGGATAGCCGCGTTTGCCTTCCAGTGATTCGATCAGGCCGGTCTCTTCGCCGCAGATGTAAGCGCCTGCCCCGCGATGAATGTACACCTCGGCGTCAAATCCAGTGCCAAGAATGTTTTTCCCAAGAAAATTATGTTCGCGCGATTGTTCGATGGCGCGTTCAAGGATTTTCGCCCCTTCCGGGAATTCACCTCTGATATAAATGTAGGCTGTGCGTGCATTCATTATGTAGCGGTCCTTGAACGTGCCCGGCTCAGATTCATCGGCATTACAGATCAGATACACCGGTCGTTTTTCGTCCGGTTTGATGAAGCTCCACTTTAACCCGCACGAAAAACCCGCTCCGCCACGGCCACGCAACCCCGAGTTTTTGACTTTGTTGACAATCTCGGCGCGGGACATGGTCAGCGCTTGCTTCAATTGCTCGTAACCGCCGGCGCGCAGATAACAGTCGATGTCTGGGGTCCAATCGTCGCGTCCGAGGTCCTTAAAAATCAATCGGTGCTCCAAGGCGTGCGGAGGTGTTCGATGTCCGATTTTTGGTGTTTGATTTCGGAGAAACTCCGTGACGGAATCGGGGCTAACGTTTTCGTGCAACTCCTCGTTTACCATGCAAACGGGCGCGGTGCCGCAACTGGCAAGGCATTCAACGAACTCGACGCTGTAATTTCCATCGGCGCT
>QHRI01000362.1 GCA_003221375.1 Verrucomicrobiota bacterium | reverse complement strand
CGACGGACACGTCGCGCTCTGCTACAACAGGGCAGCATCCAGAGCGTTGACCTTGAGAGCGGCCTTTCGCAACGATTTATACAGGCTTTGTCGACAGATTACAGCGAGCAAAAACTCGACGAGGAAATTTTGAATCGAGCGCGAGAATTGGCCGAGCAGAAGTACAGCACCGATTTTTGGTTGCGAAAAAGGTAGTGCGAGCGTCTCGCTTGCAAAATTATCGATAAAACAAGCTAGAAGCTTGCTCTACTCCAACCGCCCCGCTATCCTCGCCTCGTGGAACTCTTCGCGCGCTTACGGCCAAGCTCGCCACCGGACGAGTCCGTCCCATTGGCGGACCTGACTGAGAATGCGCTGGCCGCTTCTCCTGCCGCCTCGCTGGCTAAAGTGGCGAAATTGGTTCAACCGCATCTTGAGGAAGTCGAGACGCGCATTGCGCAGCAAGCGGCGGCTTTCGACCCGGCAATCGAAGGCTACGTTGTGTATGCGGTCGGCAGCCGAGGCAAACGTTTGCGGCCGCTGTTAACACTTCTGGCCGCCGGCGCAACTGGAGAGATAAACCCGGGACATATCGATCTTGCTGTGACCGTAGAACTCATCCACATCGCGACATTGGTTCACGACGACGTGATGGACGAAGCGGAGCGCCGGCGGGCACAGCCTACGGCGAACGCGCGCTGGGGAAATTCGCTGAGCGTTTTGCTGGGCGATTGCCTCTTCGCTCATGCGCTTACATTGTCGACTAATTTCGAGAATTCGAATATCGGTCGCGCGATTGCTCGTACGGCTGCAACCGTTTGCTCTGGCGAAATGATCCAGACACAGCGCAAATTTGATCTCAACCTCAGCGTTCAGGATTACTTGCGAATCGTTCAAATGAAGACCGGGTCGCTGTTCGCCGCCGCGGCGGAGTTAGCCGCTGTAATCAGTGAGGCAAATCCTGATGCGATCGAACGATTCAAGAACTTCGGGTTTCAAATCGGAACCGCATATCAGATTTATGACGATTGTGTCGATCTCGCTGGGAACGAAGGAACAACGGGCAAGACCCTCGGTACAGATCTCCGGAAGGGGAAGTTCACGCTACCGGTGTTGATTTTCCTGCGCTCAGCATCGGAGTTTGAGCGGGAACGCTGTTGCCAGCTTGTGCTTGAAGAGCGAGTCGAAGAAATGATTGAGCTCTTAAAGAATGGCGCGAACAATGGAGCGCTTAATGAATCGATTGCCGCTGGCAGCAATTTGATTCGCCAAGCACAAGGCGGCCTGGACGGAATCGGATCCAATCCTTACGGGGAGGCGCTGTTCTTCCTCGGTGACGTGTTGTGTGAGATGTTCGATCAACTTCGCGTCTGAAATCTTGATTAGGGTCGAGCTCCCGCGAGACCTGGTTGAGTCAGCGGCCCTCCAATTTCTGATATGTCGCAGCTGAAAATCCGCGAAATGCCGCAGGATGAGCGGCCGCGTGAAAAACTTGCCGCTCACGGAGCCGCAGTCTTAACCGATCCGGAGTTAATCGCGATTCTGTTACGTACTGGAATTCCGGGCGCCAATGCGATCGAAGTCGCACGCAAATTGCTGAAAGGCTACGGCTCGCTCAGCGGACTAAGCCGTTGCACGGTTGATGAGCTGTCCAAGATGCGTGGTGTTGGTTTCGCGAAAGCCGTACAGCTCGTCGCCGCCTTTGGACTCGGCCAGCGTCTCGCGCGTGAAACATTGTCCAAACAAAAAATTGATTCGCCTGAATTAGTTAACGAACTCGTCGGGCCCGAGATGCGGCGACTCCGCAAAGAATCGCTGCGCGTGATCCTGCTCGATACGCGTTATCATTTAATTCGAGTGGAAGAAGTTTCGATAGGCAGCGTAAACGAGAGCATCGCGCATCCACGCGATGTTTTTCGGCCCGCCCTTGTCGCCTCAGCTTATGCCGTGATCGTGGTGCACAATCATCCTTCCGGCGATGCGTCACCGAGCCAGACCGACCATAGCCTAACGAGGCGTCTGGCTGAGGCCGCCGAGTTATTGCAAATCAAATTGCTCGATCACATCATCATCGGCGCGCCTTCGGAAGAAAATCCCGGTTACTTCAGTTTCAAGGAAGCAGGCGTTTTGTGACAACAGCACACAGAAATCCCCTCTCCCCTTCTCGAAGGGGAGAGGATGAAGGTGAGGGGTTCGAACGAGCTCGCCCCGGATCAACCCTCACCCTCCCCTTCTCCCTTGGAAAAGGAGAGGCGACTCCGCACGCGCACGGTTAAGCAAGGATCCCGCGAAAGCATGAGCAGCGCAAAAATTCATCCCACCGCGATTATCGATCCGGCGGCGCGAATCGCTA
>QHRI01000361.1 GCA_003221375.1 Verrucomicrobiota bacterium | reverse complement strand
GTTTTGAAACGGCCCGCCGATATCATGTGTCTCAGCGGTGGTATTTGAAATTACTTCTCCTGATGCCCGATCACCTACACATGCTGATTGGTAAGCCTGGCGATGCGCGACTTTCAAACGTGATCCGCGATTTCAAACGGATCACGGCCCGAATCGCGAACATCGCTTGGCAGCGGAACTTTTTCGATCACCGACTGAGGAATGACGAGAGCGAGAATGAGAAAGTGGCATACATCCGTGCGAATCCTGTCCGCGCTGAATTGATTGGACCGAATGATCGTTGGCCGTTTGCGATCAACAGCGACGATCTAGAGCACGGATCCGTGATCGCCACAGGCGATTGAGGTCAATCGCCCCTACCTAAAAACCGCATTCTGTAACACCACGTAATATCCATCGATATCTTCGAACGTTTTGCCCTGCACGTCCCAGTACGGATTGTATGACGGCACCTCGCGAAACCCGGCCGATATCATTTGTGCACAGCTTGCTTCCCACTCGTCCTTGTCGGGAACGTAAAAGACCATGAGGTGATCCTGGCTCGGACCTTTGCCGACTTCATGTCCTCGTTGAAAGGTGAACTCGATGTGGTAGTGCTGCTTGGAATGACCGACGATGACGCCGTCGAAACCGCGGTGATCTTTGAACTCAGCGAGCACATCGAAACCAAGCCCCCTCGCGCACATCTCAGCGATCGCAGCGAGGTTATCGGTGGGCCGGGCTACACGCATCGTCGAACCAGGCTTCATAGTGAGATTGATGCCTGAAGGGTCATTTGTGGACCGGAAAAAGCGCTTCGAGTCCAGGCGATTTGGTGCCGGCAAGATAAACGTATCCAGTAAATCGCGGGTAATTATCGGGATCAGATTGCCAACGGTAGGTGGCGTCATATTCCTTGCCGTCGAAATGAAAACGCATGCTTAGCACGGGAATACGATCCTCTCCTGCAACGCTATCAAATCGAGCAACGCATTTGTCGGTCTTACCTTCAATCGCTCTTGTGACTCGTAGAACTCCGTTCTCATCTCGAAGCGTGACATGTCCGGTGTAGGTCGTAGTCGAATCAGCTTTGCGCCCGATGAGGTCATAGTCTCCACCCATGTAGCTTCGCAAAGATTCCTCATCGAGTTGAGTGCGACCAGCGTCGGCGCCACCCACAGAATTTCCCGTCGTTGAGTGAGAAGTTTGGGTAGCGCCTTTGGCTTTCTTTGCGAACTCGTCCCATGGCTGGAGTTTCCAGGGGTGTATTTCGTAAACAAAAGTCCCGGACTTTACCGCAGGGTCGCTCGCTACAATCGCCTTCGCCTCTGCCTCGTCAGAAACGTCCAACAAGACGGCTCCGCCAGCATTGTCGGTAAGGGGACCCGCCAGCCTCATGGAACCTTTGATGTAAAGGCTCAGCATGTACCTCCCATGCTCTTTGAGTGGCTGCTCCATCACAGATTTTCCAGTCAACCACGCCGGACCGGGCCGATAGATGATCAGGTATGTTGCTTTTCTTCCTGTTTCCTGCGGATTGGTGGTTTCGGCCAAGGCCTGAGCCGGACAGAACATCAGCGCCAGGGCAAGCACGACAAACAGTGCGATTCGTACCATCTTTGCAAAAGCAATTGCACCCCGTTCCTAAGCGAAGCGCATCAACAGCACAAGCGAGACCACGGCCAATACGATCCCGATTACTTCAAAGTAGTTCAGTGACTCCCGGAACAGCACCACGCCGATCGCGGTGAGGAGCAGCACCAGGGAAACAGAGTAGAGGACGCTGATCGTGGCCAGCTTCAAATGTTTCATCACAAACACCCAGCCGAACGCAGTCGAGGCGTAAAGGGCGAAACCCAGGTAAAACCAGACTGTCCGCAGCGACTGCTCGCGCGCGCTGGCGAGCTTTAGGAAGTAGTCGCCGAGCACGCCGATCACACTGAAGGCGATCGTCACTAGCACCGCGATCATCCTGGTTCCCATGTCGAAGTTCTCTCGTTAAAAGAATCCGCGAAGGAACGCCGCTGCTTCATCCGAGATGCCGACGATCTTGTTCGTTGCCTGACGATAGAATTTGAAATTGAGCTCGGTCTCGGGGTGGCCGTCGCTCCAGTCGGAAAAAAGTTTGAGTTCGTTCCGCCCCAGGCGCCGCTTCGCGAGCGCGGCGCGTCTGATGGTGATGCTAACGCGCGGCGTTTGCCGGGCGATCCCACGTTTCTTTGCAATCGCTTTAGCCGAGGTAACGACGCCGCTCGCGATGAGACCTTGGCCGCCTTCGTTCTCGCTGGCGAAGACGAAGATCGTGTCGCCTTTGGCGATGCGTTTTCCGCCATACATCGTTTTTTCCGCTGTGAACGTGAATGTCCTGGCCCGCGGATCCCTAACCTCGGCTTTGATGGCGAACATGCTTGCTTTCATTCCGCACCATTAATGTCATGGCCGTGCCTGGGAGAGCGAGGTCTAACTGATAAGGCTGATGAGGCGCGCGCCGCGACGCCAGCGAGTTCGCGAACGGGGGTTAGTCTGAGCGGAGTATAGATAATGGTTCAACGCCCACCATCGACGGTAATTATTCCCTCACGGAACAACGAAGTC
>QHRI01000360.1 GCA_003221375.1 Verrucomicrobiota bacterium | reverse complement strand
TCCGCCCTCGGTTGTGTAAACACGGTTAACGGCGATGCCGAGATCGCACACTGCACTGCCTTTGGGGGTATAGCGGACTTCTGGATCGCGAGTGAGATTTCCAAGCAGAATGACTTTATTGAAACTGGCCATGCCCGGCTTATACCCAAATCACTTTCCTTTCGCCATCTTTTTCGCCGGCTTTTCCTTCTTTTCCTGAAGACGCTGGTAATTCTGGCGATAAACCTCGGGGTCGAGCTTGAATTTTGAGCGCAGTTTCGCGATTGATTGAGGCTCGGCGTTGAAGACAAAGTTGACGTAATATCCTGCATTGAGCGGTCCCGAGGCATAGGAAAACTGCCGCTTATCCATTTTCTGCACCTGTTCGATCTGTGCGCCTTCTTGCTGGAACTCAGATTCCAATCGATCGATGATTTCTTTGACTGTCTCTTCCCGGCCTTGCGCGTTTAGCACAAGCAGGGCTTCGTAACGGTTTTTCATGGTTCTTCAGTTTTGTTGAAAGTGTTCATCGCGGAAACGAGATCATTGTCAATCGCGCATTTTACCGCTTCTGCCGCGCGATCGATTGCGGCTCTAACAATCGGTTTTTCTTCGTCAAAAAATCGGCTCAATACGTAATCGACTGATCCTGCAGCGGGGGCCTCTCCGATTCCGATGCGGAGACGGGGGATCTCTTCGGTACCAAATTGCATAACGACGGATTCAAGGCCGTTATGGCCGCCGGATCCGCCTCGGAGCCGCAATCTGAGGCGGCCAAGCGGCAACGCCGTATCATCAAGCATCACAAGAATTTCGGGCGGATCGATCTTATAAAACTGCGCTATTGCCAGGAGCGGATAGCCACTCCGGTTCATGTAGCTCATCGGTTTTATGAGAAACAGACCGCCGCATTTGGCCAATAAGGCGTCCCATTTTGCTTTTTCCCAAGTCGATCCGAACTGCGCGGCAAGCTGATCGGCTACCATGAAACCAATGTTGTGTCGGGTGGACGCATATTCTGGTCCAGGGTTTCCCAGCCCGGCAACCAAGCGAATCTGCGGAGTTGATCCTTCCACGTTCGCTCAATCTGTAATCCGGTCCGAACCGGACTGGCATATTCCAAAATCCGCAATCAAGAAGGCTACTTCTTTTGCTCTTTTTCCTTTGGACCCTTTTCCTTTGCAGCTGGCGCGGCACCAGTCGCTTCGCCCTCTTCCTTCTTCTCAGTGATAACTTCTGGTCCTGCCGCCGCAGCTTCAGCCTCTACGGCAACCGGTTCTTCTTCCACAACTGGAGCCATGACAGAAAAGACCGTCAAATCCACCGGCACCTTTGCAGTAACGCCGGACGGCAGTTGAATGTCACGTACGTGAATGGAATCGCCGATATTTAATTGCGATACATCTACGGTAATTCGATCTGGCAAATCACGTGGCAAACATTCGATGGCGAGGGCGCGCAAGCTTTGCTCAAGCAGTCCGCCGAAAGTTTTAACCCCGACGGGGGTGCCGGTCGGTTCGAGGGGAACTTCCGCCTGGATTGTTTCATCCATGGATATGGCGTGAAAATCGACGTGGACGATCTCGCCACGCACCGGTGAATGCTGGACCTCCTGCACTAGCGCCGCGCGATTCGATTTTTCACCCGCGATCTCGAGGTCAACCAAGACGTTTTCGCCTGAGGCGTGGCTCATCATCGCATTGATGTCTCGAGCGGTAACCTGCAACGGCTGAGGCTTAACCTTTCCGCCGTAAATGACGGCTGGAATAATTCCGCGAGCGCGAAGTTTATTCACTCCCGAACGGCCGACGTTCGTTCGCGGCTCTGCCTTTAACTTAACTTGTTTTGCCATTTGTTCCGTTCTCTATATTAAACAGCGACGAGACCGACTCGTCATTGTGAATCCGCTTGATGCCTTCCCCGAGAAGCTCGGAAACGCATAGCACCGTGGTTTTAAACCCTTTGACGGTGCGCACAGGCGTGCTGTTCGTGGTTACTAATTCCGCAATTTGAGACTTTTGCAAACGGTCGATCGCGATATCGACCAGAACAGCGTGCGAGACGCCAGCGTAGATTTTTTGTGCGCCCCGTTTTTTCAAAAGCTCTGCCGCGGACGTGAGTGTGCCAGCCGTCTCGGTTAGGTCATCAACTAACAGCACATCGCGCCCTTCCACTTCGCCGATGAGATATAACGCTTCGGTCTCGGTGGCACTTCGACGTTCCTTTGCCACAATAGCGAGATTGGCACGCAGTGCCTCGGCATAAGCTGAAGCCATCTTGAGTCCGCCCAAATCTGGCGACACGACTGTCGTCTTCCCGGTAAGTTGTTGTCGAAGATACTTGATTAACACGGGCAGGGAATGGAGGTGATCCACGGGTATGTCGAAAAACCCTTGTACCTGTTGTGCATGCAAATCCATTGTCAGCACGCGACTTACTCCGGCGGCATATA
>QHRI01000032.1 GCA_003221375.1 Verrucomicrobiota bacterium | reverse complement strand
AGCACAGCACGCACGCCAAATTCCCGCACTTCGTGGTCCAGCGTCCAAGTGTATCCCTCCACCGCGTGTTTGCTCGCAGCGTAGATTCCCATGTAAGGTGCGGGAATAAATCCCACCACCGAACTGATATTGACGATTCGACCATAGCCCGCCTCTCGCATCCCTGGCAGAACGGCGTTCGTCACCCGCAGCACGCCAAAGAAATTGGTTTCAAACTGTTGCCGTGCTTCCGTGAGACTTGTTTCTTCCAGCGCCCCCGTGAGACTGTAACCGGCGTTGTTGACCAAAACCTGAACCGGCCCGGCCTTCTGCTCAATGCTTTGAACCGCTGCGCTCACACTGGCGTCGTCCGTGACATCCATCTGGACAATCTCGACGCCGTGAATCGGCGTCGCAGACTTTGGATCGCGCACCGTACCGAACACGCGTGCACCCCGTTCCGCCAACAACTGCGCGATTTTCCGACCGATGCCGGAGGAAACGCCGGTGACCAATGTGGTTTTATTTTTTAATGATGTGTGCATATACACAGTTTTGCTTAGTTTATCGCCTTTAAAGGCATTCAGGGTTTTGTTATTTATTCAGAGCTAACGCCGCAGTTTCGAGATCGGAAAGAATGGCGGACCAGCGCTTTTCCCCGAGAGTTTTGACTGCGGTGCTTTGGGCGGACTTCCAGGCCGGCGTCAGTTTCTCAATCTGTTTTCGGCCTTTGGTGGTGATCGTGAGTTCCACTCGATTACCGCGACCGCCGCCGACAGCCTTCACGAAACCGTCCCGCTGCAACGGCCGAAGATTCCGCACCAATGTGGTGCGGTCCACCCCCAGCCAATCGCTTAACTCCGCCATGCTCCAACTATCCTTGGCTTTCAATGATACCAAGATTGACCCTTGCGTGGGGCGAATTCCATGCCGCCGCATTTCCGCGTCATAAAACTGCGTCACCGCCCGCGTCACCCAACGCAGGTTGAAGCACACACAATTTTCCGCCGCCGACATATCCAGTTCTTTTGACATCTGAATGTGTATATGCACTACTTAGCAAAGAATGTCAATTGTGATTTGGATTTATTTTTGGCCGCGGGAAAAACGCCTGAAATTAGGCCTTCGCGTAAACCTCCGCGCCGTGTTGCACGAACTCCTTCGACTTCGCTTCCATGCCACGCTTGAGCGCTTCCTCGTCGGCGATGCCTTGCTCCGCCGCATATTTCCGTACGTCCTCCGTTATCTTCATGCTGCAAAAGTGCGGACCGCACATACTGCAGAAATGGGCGGTCTTCGCTCCTTCTGCCGGTAACGTCTCATCATGAAACTCGCGAGCCGTCTCTGGATCCAGCGACAAGTTAAATTGATCTTCCCAGCGAAACTCGAAGCGCGCTTTGCTAATCGCGTTGTCGCGGTACTGCGCGCCGGGATGGCCCTTCGCTAAATCAGCGGCGTGCGCGGCAATCTTGTAAGCAATGACGCCGTCTTTGACGTCTTTCTTGTTAGGCAAACCAAGATGTTCTTTCGGAGTGACGTAGCAAAGCATCGCCGTGCCGTACCAGCCGATCATCGCCGCGCCGATCGCGCTGGTGATGTGATCGTAGCCAGGAGCAATATCTGTTGTTAATGGTCCCAAAGTGTAGAACGGCGCTTCGTCGCACCACTCGAGTTGTTTCTCCATGTTTTCCCTGATCAGGTGCATGGGGATGTGACCCGGGCCTTCGTTCATCACCTGCACGTGCTGCGCCCACGCGCGCCTGGTCAGCTCGCCCTGTGTGTAAAGCTCGGCGAATTGCGCTTCGTCGTTCGCGTCGGCAATTGAACCGGGTCGCAGACCGTCGCCGATGGAAAAGCTGACGTCGTATGCGGCCATGATCTCGCAGATTTCGTCCCAATGCGTGTAGAGAAAACTCTCCTGATGATGGGCGAGACACCATTTCGCCATGATCGAGCCGCCGCGCGAAACAATTCCGGTAGCGCGGCGCGCCGTCATCGGAATGTATCGGAGCAACACTCCGGCGTGCACTGTGAAGTAATCCACCCCCTGCTCCGCCTGTTCGATCAGTGTGTCGCGATAAATTTCCCAGGTTAGTTCCTCCGCGCGCCCCCCGACTTTTTCGAGCGCCTGATAAATTGGCACGGTGCCGATGGGCACAGGCGAATTGCGAATGATCCATTCGCGCGTCGCGTGAATGTTTTTGCCGGTGCTGAGATCCATCACCGTGTCGGCGCCCCATTTCGTTGCCCAACGCATCTTCTCGACTTCTTCCTCGATCGACGACGCCACGGCGCTGTTGCCGATGTTGGCGTTGATTTTTACGAGGAAATTGCGACCGATGATCATCGGCTCGGTTTCCGGGTGATTGATGTTCGCGGGAATGACGGCGCGTCCGCGGGCAACTTCCTGCCTAACGAATTCGGGAGTGATCTCGCGCGGAATGTTTGCGCCAAACGATTCGCCCGGATGCGCGAAGGCTAATGAGTCGCGTGATTCGTGATTTGTAACTCGTGAATCGTTTCGTCGGATTCTCGATTCTCGATTCTCGATTTGTCGGCCGTTCTCGCGGATTGCAATGAACTCCATCTCGGGCGTGATGATTCCCTGGCGCGCATAATACAATTGCGTGATGGGATGGGCGGCAGATGCGCGAAGAGGTTTCCGGCGCGAGGGCGCGCCGGCTCCGTTGAACGCTGAGGGTTTCACAGCGACAGCCGCGTGCTTGTCAGACAAATAGCCATCATCAATTGGCCTAACGACTCGCCCGTCGATCTCGTCCACATCTCCGCGCTTCAGGATCCAATTGCGGCGCAAGGGCGGAAGCCCCTGTGCTGGGTCAAGCGTCACGCTTGGATCGCCCCATGGACCGCTGGTGTCGTAAACGCGTACGGGCTCGTTTAGTTCGATCTCGCCGTTCATCGACTTCGTCGGCGCGAGCGAGATTTCCCGGAACGGCACCCGAACGTCCCGATGCAATTTTCCTCCGACGTAAATCTTTTTCGAATTCGGAAACTTGTCGCCGCTGCCGTCGGCTGCGGTTTCGGTGGATGCGTTAGCGGAACCGGGATCAGCGCTGCGAGGCGCACTGCCATCTTCGGCTACAGTTTCGTGTCGATTCGTGTCCATTAGTGGTTAAACAAAAAACCATGCGCGGTTGCGCATGGCTAAGATACCAGTCCAGCAATCGGACCCTCGCTCCCTTCGGCGGCATTACCCGCATCAGGTTCAAGGGGTCTGTCGCCGGAGCGACACTCTCAGCCATTGCGGCTCCCCCGCATTACTGCTTCCCGCCAGAATAGGACTCGCATCTGTGAAGTCAATGGCAGGGACATCGCGTAAGTGGCGGATGCCGGCCGCCAACGCGTTGAGGACAACGCGTCGCACCTCATCGTGATAATGATGAGAATTTATCCGGCGGGCGATGTCGGCGGTGGTGTCACTTTCGAGTCAGTGTGAAAAATGCCCACCCATTGGCCGTTTGCCGTGTGCCAGACCGAGCCAACATTATAGGTACCGGAGACGTCCTTCCCATCCGCTGTCGCCTCGATCTTGGCTTTGTAAGTAATAATGGCCGTCTTTTTATTCGGAAACACGACGTTGAAATCGGTCAAGTCGAACGATTTCATGTCCGTCTTCGACATCGCGTCCACCTCCTGCTGCAGGCTGTGCATTCCGTCGGAGTAGACGGTCACAAGGTCCGTAGAAAGAAGCTTTTTGAAGTCGTCTGCTTTCTTGTCCTTGAACGCCTGCCAGGCCGCTTTTTCCTTGGAGATAATCGCTTCCTTGTCGTTGTCGGGCGCAGCGAATGAAATCGCTATCGTCGCGAGGAGCGCTGTCACGGTATAGGTCATTAGTTTCTTCATGAGTTAGTCCTTTCCTGATGTTGTATTCGCGCAGCCGGTCAAAACCAATCAAAAAAAATCGGTCGCCATCCACATACGAACAAAGTGAATGATAGGCACATCACGCTGCGATGTCCGGAAGGTCCGACCCGGACTGGCATTCAGTGCGGCGGCGTCCCTTACCTCACGGAACAATTGGGGCGGACTCGAGAGACGCCCTGGGACTAGACGCCTGCGGTGGGGGAAGAAACTTCGACTTGCCAACAAGCTCCATCAGACTCGTATCTGCTTCTTTTAGTTCCGCATCCTGAACAACGAAATCAGTCGGTGATGACTTGATTTGTTTGCGATAATCCGCGACCAGCAGTGGCGGCTGCTTCTTGATTCCCAAGGCCCGATAACTTTCGATCCCAACGCCGATGGCGTGAGCAAGCCTTGCGCGCCAGTCTTTTTGCGCAATCAACTTGCATTCGCCTTTTTCTGTTAGAAAACCGCCTTCGATCAACACAGCCGGCACCTTCGTGAGACGCAGCACGGCAAACCGCGCCCGTTTGATGCCCCGATCGTACTCGGGAAGGTGGCCGAGCAACGAATGATAGATACAAGCCGAGAGCGCCATGCTCTGAGCGTCAACGGTGCTGCCGGGTTGGGTGCCAAGTGCGCTCGGAGCTACTGCGCTGTCAGAGGTGGACGGCGCTCCGCGCGGAGTAAACGAAAAAATTTCAAATCCTGTGGCGTTCGGATCGTCATTTGTCGCATTGAAATGAATGCTGACAAAAATCGAATCGCGGGCTGCATTTGCGATCTGTGCGCGAACTTCCAACGGCACAAAGTAATCGCCCTCGCGCGTCATGATTACGCGCAATCCTTTTGCTAGTAAAAGTGGCCGAAGCTTTCGCGCCACATCCAACGCAAAATCTTTTTCATACCCATAACGAGACACCTGGCCCCTGTCGTAGCCGCCATGTCCCGGATCCAGGACGACCGTCTGGACCTTGCCAACGTTTGAAACACGATGCGGACGCACCAATGGCTCAATGGTCTTGGCTACATCCGTGCGGGAGACCAGGTACTTTCCATCGTGTTCGATCACGGGAAAACACAACCAACTGCGCGCGCCGTTGATCATGACCTCGCGGCTGCCGCCGACAAATTCCAGCGGATTCTTCACCGTCTCCAATTCCACCTTCTCGCCGGAAGCCGAGATGCCTGCCGGTAATCCGTAAAAGTGCGAGATGTTCTCGACGCTTAAGTAATCGCTGCCGCTTACCTTGATGATCTTCCAATCATCCGCGGCGGATGCCCTTTCGTCGGATATCGGGATAAGACTAGCCAGGCACGCGAGTGCGAACCAACGCTTCACTGGGAGGACCATGCCTGCGCAATTGTATTCCAAACTGCGTCAATCTCAAGGAGTGACGGCTGGCCAATCCCTCGTTCCTTGTTCAGTCGAAACTGACAATTGACTTGCTCTGTTTTTTCGTTAAAGACCGGGAAATGTTTTTTCCTCCCCGACGTATCACGTACTATTCGACGGCATCGCTCGCGTTCGCATTCGCGGTGTTCCTTGCAATTCCTGCTCACGGCGCCCAGCGGCTTCCGAAGTCCTGTGTCTGGCGTGTCACCAACGCGAAAGCCCCGTTTTATCTAGTGGGCTCGATTCACGCGCTCAGCAAAAGTGACTATCCGCTCCCTGCCCCGTACGAAATCGCGCTAAGAAACAGCAAGCGTTTCCTTTTCGAATTCGATCCAACCAAGCATCTGGAATTTGAAAGGAAATTTGAGGCGGCCGGCAAATACCCGCGCGGGCAGGATATTCGTTCCAAAATCGATCCGGAGCTTTTGGCCTGGCTTCGCCAAAATGTTGCGACAGTCAAGCCAGACAATCGCCCGACAAGACGGGAACGGGCCAGGAATTTCGACACCGAATTCTGCTACAAACCATGGTGGATCGCACAGCACCTCGTCGGCCCGGTGACTTACAGCAAAACGTCGCTCTCACATGGCTTGGACAATTACTTCGTGGACTCCGCTACGAGAGAGAAGAAGGAAATCGCCGGTCTCGAATCAGTGAACGAGCATGTGGCGGTCATGGGTGGCCTATCCGATCGCGACAGCGAATTCATTCTGCGCGACGCGCTCGATCAGCCCAGGAATGCTGAAAAGGAATTCAGCCGGATGCATAAGGCCTGGCTCAAAGGCGATACCAATGCGCTGTGGGCTGGTGATAGCCGGTTGCGCAAACAGGCTCCGTGGATCGCGGCCCGTTTTGTCGATGACCGCAACCTCAAATGGATTCCGCGGATCGAAGCGGAACTGAAAACTGGTAAACCCACGGCAATTGTCGCAGGCGCACTCCACTTCTCCGGTCCAAATAGCGTCATAAAATTGCTGGAGAAGCGCGGGTACAAAATCGAACAGCTGTAGGCAGCGGCGATCGGGACTCCGGTCTCACATCAACGTCTCGTAAAGCGACTTCGTTTTTTGCGCGATGGACGTCCAGCTGAAGTGTTCTTCCACACGTTTGCGGCCTGCTTTGCCGAATTTTTCGCGCAGTGATCGGTCTTTCATTAGCTGATTGATGCGCTCGGCAAGATCCCGCGCGAATTTTTCGGGGTTTTTCGGCTCGAACGAGCCTTCCTTCGCTTGTTCGAGCGGGACCAGAAGTCCGGTCTCGCCATCCACAACAACTTCCTTGATTCCGCCAACGGCGCTCGCAACCACCGCAGTCTCACACGCCATTGCCTCGAGATTGATGATGCCGAACGGTTCATAGATCGAGGGGCAAACGAACACGGCTGCGTGCGAGTACAGTTCGCGGGTCGCGGCCTGGTCTACCATCTCATTGATCCAGATGACTCCGGGCCGGTGCGCTTTGGCGCGTTCCACTGCAGCTTTCATTTCTTGCGCCATCTCGGGCGTGTCGGGCGCAGCGGCGCAAAGAACGATTTGGAAACCGCGATCCATGAATTCGATTGCGCGCAGCAGATGTTGAAATCCTTTCTGGCGCGTGATCCTGCCGACAAACAGCAGATACGGCTCGTTTGGATCGATGCCGTAGCGCTTGAGCCCCTGGGTAGAATCGACCTTCCGATATTGGTCAAGGTCGATTCCGTTGTGGATCACGTGCACGCGTGCGGGATCCACATTAAACAGTCGCTCGATGTCACCTTTGGTCTCGCGAGAAACAGCAATGATCGCGTCCGCCATTTCCAGCCCAGTCTTCTCAACCCAAAGCGAGAAATCGTAACCGCCGGCGAGTTGTTCGCGTTTCCAAGGTCGAAGCGGCTCGAGCGAGTGAACTGTGATCACGAGCGGAATTCCGTAATTCTTTTTCGCCAAAATCCCGCCGAAATGACTGTACCATGTGTGACAATGCACAAGGTTGGCGTCAATGTTCGTAGTGTTGAAGTCGGTGCATCGGCAGACCGCGCCAAAAACGGAACGCAACGGTTTCGGACAAGTGAAACTGCTCGTGTCAATTTCGTAGCCGGTGACCGTGAGATTGTGTTCCGAAACACGCTGATCACCAAAGCAACGAACTTCCACCGGCATCATCGTCGCCAGTTCGCGCGTAAGAAAGCCGACGTGAACGCCCGCGCCGCCGTAGATGTGCGGAGGATACTCGTTAGTGAGGAAAAGGATTTTCAAGCGCGAGAAGAATTAAATGACGAAGCACGAATGTCGAATGACGAATTAATGACGAAGTTCGAATGACGAACAACCGGGTGCGAAGATCGAGACGCCCTGGAGTTTCGTCATTTGTTTATTCCTTCGTCATTCGGATTTCGTCATTCCGCTAGCTTTGCACTTTCAACAGCAACAGCGGCACCTCGACTTCGTGGCGCACTTTATCGACTGTTGCCCCGTAAAGTATGTCGCTGATGAAGCGGTGACCATGCGTGGTCATCGCAATGAGATCGACGTTTTTTTCCCGGGCGAGCTTGATGATCTCGTCCGACGGTTCGCCTAGCGCCAGAACCGCCTCGCAAGAAAAACCTTCCTCGGTTAACTCGCGAACGCGCCTTTCCAAATAGGCGCGGTCGTCCTTCATCTCCTGGCTCTCGGCGAGCTGGAGCTGATTAAAATTACGCGCCACCCACCCATCAGCGACATGGACGAGCAGCAGTGTCGCGCCGGCGACACGCGCAAGCGGCCTGATGTGCATAAGAATGGTCTCATCGGCGGAGCTGTTTTCGAGCGGGATAAGAATGTGCTTATACATGATGGGAATGACGAAGCACGAATGACGAGTGACGAAAAAATGGTCGAGGTTTAAGTGACAAATACCCAATCGCGCTTTGGGTTGCTGGTTTCGTCATTCCTTCGGGCTTCGTCATTCGTCATCGGTCACTGTTTCACTGCATTGGCGCCGAGAGATGGAGAAAATTATAGAGCGATTTAAGTACCGCGTCTGGCAAGAACGTGTCCAGCAGCAGTTTCATATTGAGCACGATGATAATGCCGGCAGTCGTCCAGCCGAGAATTTTGATCCAAAGATGGTTCGCGAACTCGCCCATCTTTGCCTTTTCGCCGGTAAACCGCATCAGCGGCCAAACAGCGAAACCGAGTTGCATGCTTAAACAGACCTGGCTGGCAATAAGCAGTTCCGTCGTTTTACCTTCACCGAAGACTCCGATCACGATCACTGCCGGCACAATGGCAATCAGTCGCGTGATGAGCCGGCGCAACCATGGCGTGATGCGGAAGTTGAGAAATCCTTCCATCACGATTGGGCCGGCAAGCGTGCCGGTGAGAGTGGAGTTCTGCCCGGACGCAAGAAGCGCCACGGCAAAAAGGACACTCGCCAGCCCAACGCCCAGCAGCGGACTAAGCAAGCGGTATGCGTCTTGAATTTCGGCCACCTCCTGATGTCCGGACCAGTGAAAGGCAGCGGCTGATAAAATGAGAATCGCGGCGTTAATGAATAACGCCAGCATGAGCGCGGCGCTGGAATCGATTGTGGCAAACTTGATCGCTTCCCGTCTGCCTTGTGGTGTTTGCGCGAATTTGCGTGTCTGTACGATCGACGAATGCAAATATAGATTGTGCGGCATCACCGTCGCTCCCAGTATCCCAATACTCACGTAGAGCATTTCCTGGTTTGCGAGGATGCGAGGACCCGGAACAAATCCGAGAAGGATGCCACCAAAGCTGGGTTTGGAAAATATCAGCTCGGCAGTGAAGCAACCGCCGATAATAATGATCAGTGTGATGACGATTGCTTCGATGTAACGAAATCCTTTGGTCTGAAGATACAAAACCAGGAGCACGTCGGACGCAGTGATGAGGCAACCCCACACTAACGGGATACCGAAAAGAAGCTGCAATCCAATCGCCGAACCAACGACCTCGGCCAGATCGCATGCCGCAATAGCAATCTCGCAAAGAATCCACAAAAACCAGACGGTCGGTGTCGTATAATGATCGCGGCATGCCTGTGCGAGGTCGCGCCCCGTGGCGACACCGAGCTTGATGCACAGGTGCTGGAGCAGGATCGCCATCAGATTGGAGATCATGATGACGGCCAGCAGCGCATAGCCAAACCGGGCGCCACCGGCCAGATCCGTGGCCCAATTGCCCGGGTCCATGTATCCCACTGCGACCAGAAATCCGGGGCCGGTGAATGCTGCCAATTTCCTCCAGAACGAAGGCGTGCCTGGGACGACAATGCTTCGGTGGACTTCCGGGAGCGAGACCTGCCCGGCGCTTCTGCGCCACCCAGTATCCGCCTGCACTCTCGTGATGTTGTTCGCCTTGCTCACAAGTTCACCCTGCTTCCTTTGGAATTAGGTTAGCCAAACTTCTTTGTATCGCATTATAAGTCTATTCGTCCACAATTATTTATTTGTTTGACTATTCCGATGTGAATTCTAGTCTTCAGAGCATGCGGCGCAAAAAAACCTCCTCCTCCGCCCTCGGCAGCTCCACTGCCGTCGAGGATTACCTGGAACGCATCCTCGAACTGATTAACTCTAAAGGGTATGCCCGCGTGGTTGATATCGCGGCTGCCTTGAAAATTTCCCAGGCAAGCGTGACCAACATGGTCCAGAGACTGGACGCGGAGGGCCTGCTGAAATACGAAAAATATCGCGGCCTTATATTGACGGCAGCAGGCAAAAGCCTGGCACATAAGATCGCCCAACGACACAGACTTCTGACCGATTTCCTAGGTCTCCTTGGCCTCGACGACCGCGTCATTTACCACGATGTTGAGGGAATGGAGCACCACATTAGCCCCGCTACCTTGCGCGCAATTGAAGCTCTCACCGCTCAACTGCGGCGCCGTCCGGCGCTCGTGGCGGAATTGCAAGCTACGATTGCATAGCCGCCCATGAGAAAGAAAAGTATCTCATCGCGTCGGGCTGCGATTCCCG
>QHRI01000359.1 GCA_003221375.1 Verrucomicrobiota bacterium | reverse complement strand
CTTGCTAATCGCAATAACAGCTTCGTCCTGGCCAATAACGCGTTGCTTCATCTCCGACTCCATCATGAGAAGTTTTTGTGTTTCCGCCTGTTCCATCCGCTGGAGAGGAACGCCTGTGACCTTCGAGATGATGTGCATCATGTCATCCGCCGTTACCACCACCTCTTTCTCTTCTCGCTCCTCGCGCCATTTGGTTAGAATGGCATCGAGCTTTTCTTTGGTTTGCTTCTCCTTGTCGCGAAGCGCGGCAGCTTTCTCAAAGTCTTGTGCTTTGATGGCGCCTTCCTTCTCTATCCGGATATCCTCGATTTCCTTCTCGATGTCCTTCACGTCGGGCGGCCGCGTCATGGCATTGATGCGGGCACGCGCGCCCGCTTCGTCCATGACGTCAATCGCCTTGTCGGGAAGAAATCTCCCGGTGATGTAACGATCGGAAAATCTAACTGCTGTCTCGAGCGCTTCGTCGGTGAGTTTCGCTTTGTGGTGCCCAGCGCTGCGTCCTTCTCAATATATTTGCGATATTCGTTCATCGTCGTCGCGCCGACGCATTGCAATTCACCACGGCTTAACGCGGGCTTGATGATGTTCGATGCGTCCATCGCACCCTCGGCAGAACCTGCTCCGACGATCGTGTGCAGTTCATCGATGAAAAGGATCACGTTCTTGGAACGGCGAATCTCGTCCATGACCGCTTTGATGCGCTCTTCGAATTGGCCACGATATTTTGTACCCGCCACCATTAACGCCAGATCCAGCGTGATCACGCGCCTGTCCCGCAACAATTCAGGCACATTGCCGCTCGCAATCTCCTGGGCCAGACCTTCAGCAATCGCCGTTTTGCCGACACCTGCTTCGCCGATCAGAACCGGATTGTTCTTGGTTCTTCGGCAAAGCACTTGAATGACCCGCTCGATTTCGTTGCGCCGGCCAATGACCGGATCAAGTTCGCCTTTCTTTGCCAAATCTGTCAGGTCACGGCCAAACGCGCGCAGCGCTGGCGTCTTGACATCCTTCTTCGCCGGTTCGCCGCCTTCCTGGTCCGACTCGGCTGGGGTGAAATTTGGATCGAGCTCTTTGAGGATTTCGTTGCGCGTGCGTTCGATGTCGAGTTCAAGAGTCTTCAGGACTCTCGCGGCAACTCCTTCGCCCTCGCGTAAAAGTCCGAGCAAGATGTGTTCGGTGCCAACATAAGAATGATTCAGCGCCTTGGCTTCTTTACCTGCAAGGGCCAGCACTTTTTTGACGCGAGGAGTGTAGGGTACGTTCCCGACCATCTTGGTTTCCGGTCCTGAGCCCACCTGTTTCTCTACTTCCAAGCGTACGGTCTCGAGATCGAGTCCCATCTTCTGGAGGACGTTGACGGCTACTCCCTGCCCCAGCTTGATAAGCCCGAGGAGCAAATGCTCGGTGCCGACGTAGTTGTGATTAAAGCGGTCGGCTTCCTTGCGAGCAAGTGCCAGAACCTGTTGAGCCCGGGGTGTGAAATTATTCATCGTTCGATGGCACGACAACCGAGTCACCGCCCGACTGCCTCGCCATCTTACTAATATCAGGTTTGGGAAAGAGTTTCAAACGCTCACGAATAATTTGGGCACGCAAATGGTCGCGTTCTTCAGCGTTCAGTTTTTGTTGAGAGCTTTTTTGCAAGTGCGCTGGCTGCGTTTCAATGAACAATTCATCGATTTGCAGACGTCGATCTTCCGGAAACGCGCCCAAATCCATCCCAAGTTTGATGATCGAGAGAAGGTTGAGCGCTTCCTTGGAGGCCATCGCGTGCGCGTAGGTTAAAACGCCATACGCACGACCGATCTGGTCCAAGAGTGTATTTGGTTTTTTCTGCAGCAAGATCTGCCGCGCGTTATGCTCCTTTTCGATAATTGTTTCGATCACTTTGCTCAGGCGATTGATGATTTCTTCTTCCTTTTCGCCCAGCGTGGTCTGATTTGAAATTTGGAAAAGATTGCCCATCGCCTCCGTGCCCTCGCCATAAAGGCCGCGGACAGCGAGACCAATTTTGCTTACGGCTTGAATGACTTGATTAATCAATTCGCTCAAGACCAGGCCCGGCAGGTGCAACATCGCGGAGGCGCGCATCCCAGTACCCACATTTGTAGGGCACGCGGTCAGGTATCCAAGCCGCGGGTCGAAGGCAAAATCCAGTTTGCCTTCAAGAGCGGTATCGATTTTATCGACAAGTTTGAAGGCCTGTTTCAACTGCAGGCCAGAGCGAATCGACTGCATCCGCAAATGATCTTCTTCGTTGATCATGATACTGAGGGTCTGCCGCCGATTTACGACCACCGCGCTGCCAGCGCCCTTCGCCGCGTGTTCGCGACTGATTAAATGACGCTCCACCAGAACCTGTCTGTCCAGCGCCGAGAGGTCCTGCAAGCTTTCCGCAAACGCCTCCTGCATTTCCGGAAGCGCTTCCACACGCGACCTGATTAATTCCAAAATCGAACTGCGTTCCGCCTTCTTCGCCCAACCGGGAAAAGGACGGTTGCGCAAATTACGCGCGAGCCGCACACGGCTACTAATTACGATTTGGTGATGAGGTCCCTCACCGCGCAACCATTCTCCGGCAGTAGTCAGAACGTTGGAAATTTTCATGGCGACTTCGAGAGCTCGTTTTCGAGTAGTCGGATTTGATCCCGTAACGAAGCGGCCGTTTCGTAGTTTTCGTCAGCCACGGCTTTCTGCAGGTTTTCCGTCAAGGCACGCATCCGATGGTTCAGTGCCACTGTCCGTTGAGCCCGCTCTGGAAATTTCCCGACGTGTTCGGTGCCCTTGTGCATCGCTTTTAAAAGTGAACCCAACCCCTCTGCGAACGTGACATAGCACTCGCTGCAGCCAAGGCGGCCAGTCTTTTTGAAGTCAGCCTGACTAAACCCGCATACGGGACATTTCTGGGTCGATGCGCCTTTTTCAATTTCTTCTGCTGCTCCGATGCCAAGCAGCA
>QHRI01000358.1 GCA_003221375.1 Verrucomicrobiota bacterium | reverse complement strand
TTTCGGGAGCACGTCCCGCGCTTTTTCCGCGCGCACCAGGAGAATCTTCAAATTTTCAACGCTTCCCTGCTTTTTGAACTCCCGTACTACGTCCTCAGCGACGAATTCTTGTGGCTGAAGATCGACATGCAGGTGGAAGTCTTTTAGGCGTTGAGCCGTGGCCGGACCGATGGCGGCAATCCGGGCGCCGCCGATTTCGCGCGCATCGTCGTATAGTTTAAAGAAAATGTCGAAAAACGCGTCGACACCGTTTGCGCTCGTAAACACGATCCAGTCGTAGACGTGTGCGTCTTGCACAAGTTCTGCAAACTCGCGTAAGTTGCTGGGCGGCTCGATGCGAATGGTGGGCAACTCGATAACGTGAGCACCCAGCTCGCGCAGTTTGGTGCTTAAGATGCTGGCCTGTTTCCTTGTTCGCGTAACGATGATTCTTTTCCCAAGCAGTGGCCGTGTTTCGTACCAATTAAGCTTATCGCGCAACGCGACAACTTCTCCGAATACTGCGACCGCAGGGGGCTCAAAACCCCTGGAGGTGGCCTTTTTGGCGATGTCTTGTAGTGTGCCCGTGAGGGTTTCATGCTGACCGGTGGTTGCCCAGCGAACGAGCGCCACTGGCAAATCACCGCGCACACCCTGCTTCATCATTTCGCTCGTGATAGATCCCAGACGTTCCACGCCCATCAACATGACCTGTGTGCCGCCAAGTTTCGCGAGCGCTGCGTAGTCGATTGCGCTTTCAGTTTTCGCCGGATCTTCGTGTCCCGTAAAGAATGTCACGTGTGAATTGTGCGCGCGGTGCGTTATGGGAATACCCGCATACGCTGGCCCGGCGATAGACGAGGTAATTCCGGGGACAATGTCGAACGGAATAGCCGCGGCGGCGATGACCTGTGCTTCCTCGGCGCCGCGACCAAACACGAATGGATCTCCGCCTTTCAGCCGAACGACTTGTTTTTCCTCGCGCGCTTTCTCGACCAGCAACGCATTGATTTCCTGCTGGCTGCTCGACGATTCACCAGGCGTTTTGCCGACATAAATAATTTCGGCGTCGTCCCGCGCCCAGCCGAGCGTCTCAGGATTTACAAGATGATCGTAAACGATTACATCCGCGTTCTGAATGTACTCCTTGGCGCGCAACGTTACCAGCCCGAGATCGCCAGGCCCCGCACCAACCAGGTAAACTTTTCCACTCTTACTCATGCTCGTAATCGGAGCAGTAGCCGCTCAGCTAGACGTTCACCCTCGTCATGAGTGCCTTCCACTTCTCCTTGTCGCGGTGCTGCTGATTGATCCGTAAACAATTGAGCCCTCAATTTCATCATATCGTTGTCGATTGTTGCGAGCACACCCACCGGGCAATCGCAATCACCCTGCAACAAACGCAGAAACCCTCGTTCCGCCCGCAAACAAAGCAAAGTCTCGCGATCGTTCACAAGAGCGGCGATAGCTTTCATGGTTTGATCATCGGCGCGAACTTGAAGCGCAATGATTCCCTGACCGCCTGCCGGCAGGAAAATTTCGTGTGGAAGGATTCCGATGAAAAATTGGCTGCTCTCGAAGGTGATTTTGTCGTGAGCTGGTGACAGGCCGAGCCGCGCAAGGCCCGCGTGAGCCAGCACGACTGCGTCCCAATCGTTTTCAAGCAGTTTGCGTAGCCGCGTTGGAACATTCCCGCGAAGGTCGACGACTTTGAGATCCGCGCGTTTCCAGAGCAGTTGATGTTTCCTTCTCACGCTGCCAGTGGCGACGACCGCGCCCTTCGGCAGCGAAGCGAAACCACCGGGGTGTTTCGAAACCAGCATGTCATCGATCGCTGCACGAGGAAGAACCGCAGCAATTTCTGCATCTGAGTTCGTTTCACTCGGAAGATCTTTTGCGCTGTGGACCGCAATATCGACGTCGCCGGCGAGAAGCGCTCGCTCAATTTCCGCAGTGAACACTCCTTTGCGACCAGCCTGTCGCTCAAGCGGCCCGACTTTATCGCCTTGTGTCGTAACGAGTCTCGTTTCGATTCCTGCGTCCGGTCGCGCCGCTTGTATTGCTTTTTCAACAAGCCGAGCTTGCGCGCGTGCCAGTTCGCTGCCGCGCGTACCCAGGATGATCTTTGTTGTCATCAGGGAAATATAGCTCCTGTAGCCGAAGCTGACAGCTTCCCCTAGAGCTACAGCTGCGACGCGCGTAACGAACCGTCAGCGACCGGGGGATGTTCGGCGATTCTCGAAGCACGCTTCAGTTCGTGCGAAACTTTCTCGAGGAAATCTGCGACATGTTCGGCGATGATCGCTTCGGCAGAAGCTACCTGTTGCCGGCGCACCGCGAGCGACTGCTCCGCGACAGATCGTAATGCATCGATGTCGTAAAGGTATACGCCTTCCATTTCGTTCACGGCGGGATCTACGTCGCGGGGAACGGCGATATCGATGATGAAAAGCGGACGGTCAATACGATCGGCCAACATCGGTCCCAAATTTACGGGAGTCAGCAATGGAGCTTCCGACGAAGTAGATGTAATCA
>QHRI01000357.1 GCA_003221375.1 Verrucomicrobiota bacterium | reverse complement strand
TATCCAGGGTTGCCTGCGGGCAGCGGTTTCTGGGCATATAAGCGCGCATACTCCGCCTCGACACAGGTGAAACGCGGTGACATCGTCGTGTTCACTCATCTCCAAAACGGGCAACCTTACACTTACATTTGGCGTGTTATCGGTCTTCCAGGCGATACTATCATTGCTGCCAGTGAGTCGCTGACAGTTAATGGACGGCCAGTCTTGCACGAACGCATAAGAGAAGAGGAGAACGCAGGGATTTTCCGGGAGAAAATTGACGAAGCAACATTTGAAGTAGCGTTTGCTCAATCACCAAAGCACCGCCCCCCCGACGCATCACTGACAGTCCCGCCAGACCATTTCTTCGTCATGGGCGACAATCGGCTCAACGCATTCGACAGTCGATATTTTGGACCAATTTCATTCAGTTCGATTATCGGCAGAAAGCTGTGACACCTAAGACCCTAACCAATCGCTGCAGCCGACGGCGAGCCGCCGTATTGAAAGGCTGAAGGATGAATTATGAAAGATGAAATGAAAACAAACCTCGCCGCCGCCAGCGATGGCTCAGCTTTTTCTCGTTAGACCTACGAGCGTTGTCGAGATGCCAACAATAACCTTTCATGTCACGAATGCGGTAACAGCGATAGCGCAGGCAGTGATATTGTTTTATGTCTTGGCTGCGTATAAGCGAACGCGAGAGTGGGGCTTTGGCCTAATCGCAGTCGCGACCGTCATATACTTCTGGAACGTGGCTTTTCACTATCTCGTTCAGTTCAGAGTAGTCGTTCCAGAATCACTCTGGTCAAATCGAGGGTCTGATCTGATCTATGCTTTAGATGCAGCCGTTTATATTATCGGCGTCGGCCTCGACGTCCTTGGTATCGCACGATTGTGCAAAGTCTTTAGGGCTGCCGCACGTTCATGATCCGCATACGGTCTAACCAATCGCTGGAGCCAACTCGCGAAAGCTTTCGGAGTGGATCAGCTCCATCTCGTTAGGCGTCACGACGCGCATCCTGTGAACGCAGCCAATAGGTCCGAAAATCTCGAACACAGGAAAACATGAGAGCACTTGTCTTCAAACGTTATGGCGGACCGGATCAGGTCGCGTTCGCTGACGTTCCTCGACCAGTGCCCAAGCCGGACGAAATTCTCGTTCAGGTCCAAGCCGCTGGTTTGAACCCGATAGACAACAAGATCCGGGATGGAAAGATGAAGGCCATCCTCCGGTTTCAGCTGCCGGCCACGCCGGGCAGCGATTTGGCGGGTGTTGTGATTGAGGTGGGTAGTCGTGTCACCCGCTTCAAGCCGGGCGAAGCCGTCTTCGCCAGCATCTTCGGGCTGCGCACGGGCGCTCTCGCTGAGCTTGCGGTCGTGCCCGAGAACGCCGCCGCGCTCAAACCGGCGCATCTGGACCTCGTGCAAGCGGCCTCGATCCCGATGGTCGGACTGACGGCGTGGCAAGCGCTCAAGGAGCGTGCAGACATCAAGCCCGGCCACAAGGTGTTCATCCCCGCGGGCGCTGGAGGCATTGGCACGTTCGCGATCCAGCTCGCGAAATGCCTCGGAGCCAAGGTGGCGACAACGACCAGCGCTGGCAACGTGGATCTGGTGCGGAGCCTGGGAGCCGATGAGGTGATCGATTACCAGAAACAGAAATTTGAGGATATGCTGCGGGACTACGATGCCGTCCTGGACACCCTCGGGGGCGAATCGCTTGAGAAATCCTTCCAGATTCTGAGGCCCGAGAGCATCGTCGTCTCGCTCGTCGGGCCACCTGACGCCGCGTTCGGCCGCTCGAAAGGCATGAACTTTCTCATGGTGTTCGTGCTGGGGTTGCTGTGCCGTAAGATGAATCATCATGCCAAGAAACGAGGCGCCGAATATTCATTCCTGTTCGTGCATCCAGACGGTAGCCAACTCGCAGAGATCGGTGAGCTTCTCGAGGTGGGGAGCATCCGGCCGGTGATCGAGAAGGTATTTCCGTTCGATCAAGCGAAGGAAGCGCTTGCTTATCTCGAGAAAGGGCGTGCCAAGGGTAAGGTCGTTGTGCAAATCACCAATGAGGCCTAACCAATCGCTGGAGCCAACCCGCCTCAGTCGGGCCCCTGTGAAGTCCATATTTAATTTTATGAAAAAGTTCTCGATGCTTGAAAAGCTCGCTAGAGTTTAACCGCCGGGGCGGGCCAGCCCTCGCTTAGCTCCGTTGTGAGCCGGCGCAGAAGAGTCTGCTTTTCATATTTGGCTTGCCACTCCTCAACTCATTAGGCCGCATCGACAGTCGCAAACAAACCACACCAAAAGTTCAGGCCAAAAGAGGAAAACAACAAAGAGTCACTCAGGACAGTCAACCGTTACGACACGAAAGGCGGAAGGTTTGCGATTATCCCGCTGAGGTCAATTTTTTCAATACCCGGATTGACCGAGAATTCGACAATAACAAAGTGAAGGGAGAAACACAATGAACTGCCAAACCATAGCAACGGTCGCGATCATTTCTCTCAGCAA
The DNA here is from genome assembly GCA_003221375.1 of Verrucomicrobiota bacterium. Classification (GTDB taxonomy): domain Bacteria; phylum Verrucomicrobiota; class Verrucomicrobiia; order Chthoniobacterales; family UBA10450; genus Udaeobacter. The sequence continues at coordinate 64 of QHRI01000357.1, read as the reverse complement.
CTGGCAAGCAGCAAGCGCTCAGTCAGAGAAGGATAATGAAAGGAGACGCAAATGAACAACCATG
>QHRI01000282.1 GCA_003221375.1 Verrucomicrobiota bacterium | reverse complement strand
GCCGATTGATTGGAGCAATTATGTTCCACCTAAGCCGGAATTTTTGGGCGTCTGCGTTTACCAAACTGCGGGATCCGCCCAGGATGACAACGTACGCACCTTTTCGCTGCGGACACTGGTCGAGTATATCGATTGGTCGCCGTTTTTTCACGCCTGGGAATTGCGCGGGCGCTATCCCGCGATTTTTGACGATCCGAAGATTGGCAAACACGCGCGGGAACTTTTCGATGACGCGCAGAACCTTCTTGATCGAATCGTTGCAAAAAATCTGCTCATCGCGCGCGGAGTTCACGCTTTTTGGCGAGCAAACTCAGTTGGCGACGACGTGGATCTTTATGCTGACGATGATCGCACAAAGAAGGTTGCGACGTTTTATTTCCTGCGACAGCAAATGCAAAAGCCGGCAGGCCAATTTAACCACTGTCTTGCCGATTACGTTGCACCGGTTTCCAATCCGCAATCCACAAGGAGCTCACCCGCCGCGGCGGGCAATCCGCAATTGCCAGATTATCTTGGCGGATTTGCGGTTTCAATTCACGGTGCAGACGAGCTTGCGGAAGAATTCAAACGGGAGCATGACGATTACAGTGCCATCATGACAAAGGCGCTTGCAGACCGATTAGCTGAAGCGTTCGCCGAATATCTGCACAAACAGACGCGAATTGCGTGGGGATTTGGACGCGACGAACGATTGTCGCAGACTGATCTTGTTCGAGAAAGATATCGGGGCATTCGGCCGGCTGCTGGTTATCCGGCGTGTCCCGATCACGCCGAGAAACGAGCACTATTCAAATTACTGGATGCGAAGAACAACGCCGGCATCGCACTAACGGAGTCATTTGCGATGCATCCCGGCTCGAGTGTAAGCGGCCTCTATTTTTCGCATCCGGAGGCAAAATATTTTGGGGTTGGCCGAATTGGACGCGATCAGGTCGTGGATTATGCGGCCCGGCGCGGCGAATCGCTTCCTGCAGTTGAAAAGCGACTCGCCCCTAACCTGGATTACGACGTTTGATGCGATCAAGCATCGCGGATGCGCAACTTGCGAAATCGTGATAATAGTTTCGCTCGATTCGGGGCGTAGCTTAGCTTGGTAGAGCGCGTGGTTTGGGACCACGAGGTCGGAGGTTCAAATCCTCTCGCCCCGACATGAATCATTCTCATGGTGCATTACATTTGGGCAAAAATCGGGAATGAAAATATATAGATTGATCATGTCAGTGATCCTCTGCGGCGCGTCGCTGACCGTGCTTGGCCAGGAGGCGGCTCCGCCGTCCGTGGATCTTTCTGAGGGGCAAAACCAACTGGGACCAACGCCCTCGCCTGAGCCGCCAAATGGCCCGGAACTCCCGGAAATATCGCAGCTTGACCAGAATTTTTCAAAGCCGCGGTCGCTCGGAAAACAAGGTGATGAAGCCCGTGTCCATGTTGAATGGCGACAACTAAAAAACCGTACGGTGAACGACCCGGCTGTGCAGGCTGCTAAGGCGTATGCCCAGGCAGCCCGAACGGACTTGGAAAAGAGGAATCGGCTCCGCAATTATTACAACATCTACTACGAACGCATGTCCGCACTTGCCACAACTCCGGAACTCAAGCTGGCATTGCAGGGATTGAAGATAGCTCACGAGGGTGTGCTGGATCAGCCGCGCGTACGGCCCTCACCCACGCCGGAAGGTTTTACTCCGACGCCTACACCGTCGGGCATACCTAAGAAGCCCGCAGACAAACAGAAGAAGAAGAAAGAGAAACACAAAAAGCGGTTTTGATTGGCTACCTTGCCAGCCCATAGTCCTTGCGGTATTCCTAACGCATCTTGTTCTTTGGCGCGTTCGTCTAGTGGTTAGGACACAGCCCTCTCAAGGCTGGTACACGGGTTCGACTCCCGTACGCGCTGCCAGGACGCACTGCGAGGGGAGGAGCCAGGAATTAAACGGGGACTTAACCCGGCGCGGTGTTTATGAATCAGCACGGCCTCCAATTAACCGCCTCTCCGCACCTTGTGCAGGCCCGCAGCCGCCGCTCTTTTACTTCGTGTGCAAGAAGGAATGCGGACGCACTAGTCCTGCAAAAGTCGATCGCTGATTTTAATCGAAAAGCCTGGTTGCGTTAAATGACCGTTTGCGAACATGTTGGATCGGTCATTATCGCGCCCGATCCCCAGCCCATCGACACGAGGATCGTCGAGATAATCACAACTGGGGCAAGTGGAAGTAGACGTTCGTTCCAGCCGTGCAATGGAAAACGTTCGAGATTGCGGTGATCTCGAGCGCGCGCCAGAATCGTTTCAACGATGAAGATGACAATATTTAAGGGCAGCGAGATTGAGGTGGAGAAAGAAATCAACAAATGGCTTCAGTCCGAGCGCATCAATAAGATTCACCATGTAACGCACGTGAATTTCGGCGCAACGGTGTACATCAGTGTCTGGTGGCATCGTCTGGATTCGGGTAAACGTTTGCCCGGCGTGTCGGGTGCACACGGGCTGTCTTGATGTCGCTGGCGTTTGTGGGGATTCGGGGGGCACTCCGGCGATCTTTCAACACACTCAAAACGACGGTGGATGA
>QHRI01000281.1 GCA_003221375.1 Verrucomicrobiota bacterium | reverse complement strand
GAGCATAGACGGCATCGATGAAGCCGATGTGCAGCTCGTTTGGGATCCGCCGTGGAACCAAAACATGATCAGCGAAGCCGGCCGAATGAAGCTCGGGATGATTTGAATTCCCTTGAATTTTCCAATGCGTCCGGGTGAGTGATCCGCGCTTCCCGCAGTTGACCGCGCAGACAGCGTGCCGCTGCAAATCGGCGCCGAAACGCTTGCCGCGGGCGAAGGCAAGCGAGGTGCTCGTTAACTGCGAGAGTTAGTTTACTCAGAGCACGAGGACGAGCACAAAACCGATAAGTCAGTAGGCTATTGCTAAGAGCGTTATGAGATCGCTTTAGAATCTCTTCTTTAGCTGAACATACCAGAACCGGCCTTTGATCGTAGTGAGCGATTCGTCGTAGCCGTTCTCGAAGCTGCCAGCCACAAATGGCGGGTCTTCGTCAATCACGTTTTGAAGCCCGGCGCTGACCGTGACGTTGTTAAGCCACCATCTCCAGTTGCTGCAGCCGTACTCAGCCGTGGACACCGGCACAACATTTTTCTCCTTACCATCCTTCATCTTCACGTTTTTCTCCCCGTCCTTGGCAAAGCCAGGCACTCCCGCCGGCGTCGGCTGTAGCAGGTTAAATGTATAGGAGGCAATCACGTCCAGCGTAACCCAAGAGTCAACGTTCCGGGCACGAAAAGGGAAGAGAGAAAGTTTGTTAGGCCCGCCTGTTATCGGCATGTTAGGCTTCGGCGATACTGTTAGGTCGATATTGTCATCGTTGTAGTCACTGATGAAGTGGACTACCGCGCCAACGTCCAAACCAACCATCCATGTGTCAGCCGGACCGTCGTAGAACAAACTAAAATTCGCCCGATGCCTTGGCAGCGAGCTAGTCAGGGTGAATGACGTCGAAAGGAACTCACCTGCAATGCCGAACCGCTTCGTGTCGGGTCTGACTTGGAGCTGAGCCCGGGATAGGTAGGTGCCATTTACCGTCGCCGTTAGCCTACCAAAATCCCCGTGGCCGAAAATCGAAGAATCCAGAACATAGATCGCTTCGTAGTCGAGGCCTTCGTAAATCGCGCCAGCAAGGTTTTCGTTTGGATTAATGACCAACGTAATTGGACCTCGGTCACCTGGGGGACCGTCAGGAGGAGGAGGCGAACGAAACACGAGGCCGGGAATCTCATTTGAGATTATGAACTGCGCACCGAGCAACCTCACGATATCGCGCATGTCAATATGCCACCAGTCTGCGCTTAGTGTCAGCCCTTTAATCCATGTCGGGCTGTAAACGATCCCGTACGTCCAGTCATAGGCGACTTCTGGGCGCAGGTTGGGGTTTCCGATAAAGCGCTGCTCGATCTGCGGGTCGGTGAAGATGGAAAAGGGATCATGAACCTGGGCAAAGTTCTGCGTGCTTGCAGGCGTAAGCTCCGTCAGCGTGGGTGCATGAAACGCTTCGGTGTAGCTGCCACGCAAGGTTATGGCGCCAATCCACTTGGGATCAAGCGGCTGCCAGCGCACGGAAACCTTGGGCTTTTGTGCGTCATACCTGCTGTGTTCCGAGGGCACAAAGGGTTGGAACCCTGTGGGTAGAAGTGCGGAAGTATTGTTAGTGTACCATTCCTCTCGCTCAGCAAAGTCAACCTCGAAGCTGTAGAAGCCGGGAAAGTTCCAGGTGGAGCTGGTAAAGGGCACCCGCACCTCCTCGTACATTCCCCAGACATCCCGGTTTACCTTGAAACTTTGTCCATTTGGGCCAATCGCGTCGAACGTGTTACTAATTGAGTCACGATCGATCCTGACTCTCTCTCCGTCATACTCACCGCCGATTGCAAACGAAACTGGCCCGGCGGGAAGATTAAACAGGTTGCCGTTAACGGTGGCGTAACCTAAAGGCCACTCAAACACGCCAGTGTTATGCAGCTCTATATAAACTCTAGCTCTGGCCGCCCTCGTGTTATGGGCGGTAAAATTCAGGAACGGATCAAATGCCGTAGCCGGGTCCGTATCCAACAGTGCATCGCGCAGTGCCGACTGGCTGACCTCGCCTGCGCCCAGACAAAAGCAGGACTCGTTTCGTGAATAGCGGAAACCAAGCTCCCAGTTCCAAGTTCTAAAGTAATCGCCAAATTCGCCCAACTCACCGCGTAGGCCAACATCGAAGAGATAATCGTAATAAGGAAGCTTTGCACTTCTGGGCCCGCTATCGTTAATGGCCCGGAATCGAACACCAGTGGTCACAGGGACTGGGACACCGTTGTGCATCAAAGTCGTGTCCCCCACCGTAAACGGGTTAAATGGATTCGAGATTGGCACACTAATGCCGATCGAGCTAAAAGGTGTGCCGTCCGAGTTTTTGAATGGATCCGGTGTAAACGGCACAGCCGCGAAGGAAGAATCGAAGAGCGACC
>QHRI01000280.1:3281-5669 GCA_003221375.1 Verrucomicrobiota bacterium | reverse complement strand
AGCTCACAAGTCCAGCCCGTCTCGATGAAACGCAGATAAAGCTGTTCGTCAGGTCCATAAATCTTGTCGCCCACAATGGGATGACCAATCGAAGCCAGATGCACACGAATTTGGTGTGTTCGTCCGGTGTGTGGAATCGCACGGATTAAGCTAAACTTCTCGGATCCGCGCGCGTCCTCGTGCGGCGCGCCTCCTTCGACGTGGGTCAGCACACGCTCTGGTTGCGCCGTACCAAGCGATCGCACAAAACGTTTTTCAACTCGAAACTCAGTCTGCGCCGGAGCGCCAGACGGGTGAATCATCTGTTTGAGCCAGATCGCGGAGTGTTGATGCTTGCGTTGTCGATCCAAGGCGGCGTCAACAAGCGTGCTTTCCCAGGCGGGCCAGCCCCAGACGATCGCCAGATATTCTTTCTTTAGTTGTCGCCGTTGCATCAGAATCCCAAATCGGCGCGCAGTATCAGCTTTCTTCGCTACCAAAACCAAGCCGCTAGTCTCACGATCGAGCCGATTCACAATGGATATCTGGCCACCTGCGGCGAGTTCAAACGCGAAGAGTCCGCGCAATTCCTGCCACAACGTTCGCGTCCCATCCGGTTTGGTGGGATGAATCAGGAGAAACGGCGGTTTAACGACAACTGCGTAATCGTCGCTTTCATCAATGATTTGGAATTGGAGTGACGGAGTAATGAAGTAGTGGAGTAATGGCCTCACCGCGGCGCGCAAGACGAAAATTTAGGACCCCATGACTCCAGGAATCCATTCCGGTGCTTGACCTCATTACCAAAACTGTTTTACCTAGCATCTTTAACTTTTGACAGGAGCACGTGGTGGAACCCAAGGACATCAAAGAAATCAAAACCATCATCGACTTGATGAAGAAGAACGATCTTTCCGTTTTCGAGATCGAGAAGGAAGGGTTTCGTTTGAAACTTCAAAGAGGTCCCTCAAGTCAGGCAGCTGCGGTTGCGCCGCTTCTGGTTCCGCCGAAAGCAGCCGGAACGGGGCCTGAATCCGCACCTGCTTCACCCAAGGCAATCGAAAGTGTCCCGCTTAAGGAAATCGTTTCGCCCATGGTGGGGACATTCTATCGCGCCGGGTCGCCGGACGGCTCGCCTTTTGTTGATGTTGGAAAAACCGTTACGGAAGAAACAGTGGTTTGCATTATCGAGGCGATGAAAGTGATGAACGAAATCAAGGCAGAGACCAGCGGTGTCATTGCCGAAGTCGTGGCTGAAAACGGCAAGCCGGTGCAGTTCGGCCAGGTGCTATTCAAAGTCCGTTGATGCGTCGTACGAATTTTGACTGCATGGCAAGCGTTTTCGCTTGTTAACGCGCGTTGCTGAGCTGGGCAACGCGGAGCCCCTGCCTTACACTTGATAATTCATGTTCGAAAAAGTCCTGGTTGCCAATCGCGGTGAAATCGCGCTGCGGGTGATTCGCGCCTGCAAAGAGCTCGGCATCCGGACCCTCGCGGTCTATTCCGAAGCCGACATCGATTCACTGCACGTGCAGCTTGCAGACGAATCCATTTGCATTGGGGCGGCACCCAGCACGGAAAGTTATCTCAAGCTCGACCGCATCATGAGTGCTGCCGAGATTGGAGATGTCGATGCGATTCATCCCGGATATGGATTTCTCGCTGAGAACCCCCATTTCGCGGAAGTCTGTGAAAGCTGCAATATCAAGTTCATCGGACCTTCGTCGCAGGCTATGCAGGCGATGGGCGACAAAAATGCAGCGCGCGCTGCGGCGCGAAGAGCCGGCGTGCCCGTGACGCCGGGCAGCGATGGAATTGTCGAGACAGAGAGCGACGCAATCAAAATCGCAAGGAAAATAGGTTTTCCAGTAATGATCAAAGCGACCGCGGGCGGTGGGGGGCGTGGAATGCGCATGGCGCACAACGAACCGAGCCTGCAATCAGCCTTTCATAGTGCGCGTCACGAGGCTGAAAAGGCTTTCGGGAATGATCAGGTCTATCTCGAGAAGCTCATTGTGAATCCACATCACGTCGAATTTCAAATTGTTGCTGACAGTCATGGTCACACGGTTCATCTGGGCGAACGCGATTGTTCCATCCAACGGCGTAACCAGAAGGTGATCGAGGAATGTCCGTCGCCTCTCGTGACGGCGAGTCTGCGCAAAAAGATGGGACACGCTGCCATTAAGCTGGCCAAGTCTGTCGGATACGAAAACGCGGGAACAATCGAGTTCCTGGTCGATCAGAACCGCCATTTCTTTTTTATCGAGATGAACACTCGCATCCAGGTCGAGCACACCATCACGGAGGAGGTTTACGGATGCGATTTGGTGAAGGAACAAATCCGTATTGCCGCAGGCGAACCACTTTCTGAGCACGTCGCGCATGCAACCCCTCGTTTACACGCGA
>QHRI01000280.1:0-3258 GCA_003221375.1 Verrucomicrobiota bacterium | reverse complement strand
GTTCGAATCGATTCGCACGTTTACACCGGCTACACGGTGCCGCCTTATTACGATTCGTTGATCGCAAAAATCATCACGGTGGGTGCGACCCGGATCAACGCTATCGAACGGATGCGACGTGCACTTGACGAATATTACATCACCGGCATCAAAACCACAGTGCCGTTTCATGCCGCCATTATGCGAAACGGAGAATTCCGGGCTGGAAACTACGATACCGGCTTCATCGAGCGCGTCATGTCGTCCGGCAAACTTGATCTCACATCGCCACCGATTCGGTTGCACGAATAAAGCCGTGTGGCGAAGGCTCGTGTCGCCTGATAACAGGAGTTACCTCGCGATTGCCGTCTGAAATGTGTCGCGCATTGCCCAGATGAACGTTCGCAAATCGGAAAAAGGCGGTGGCCGAAACCGAAGCTATCGCTGACACTTTCGGCAAATCTGGTTGGCGGGATCCTGTGACATCTACCTGGCGCAAACATCTGATCATTTGTCTGTTTCTCGGACTGCTGGCGATTCCCATGTATTTGGTGGATCTGGCATCCACGAGAGATAGCGGAGGAGGAAATTGGATCACACTGGATTTCCGCGGGCTTATCTTTTGGACTTACATTGCATTCCTCGCGATCGACATCGTTTTGAGTTCAATTGGTGTCCTATCTTTTCCACAGCCAGGAGTGTTGCGCATTCACTTTTGTTCAATGGTTCTTTCCGTAATTCTGCTCGTCACAGGCTTCGTCGTTTACGGAAAGCTGCTGCGCGCAGCGGCCATATCTAGTCGATCAACGAACATGAACCGAGAAATCGCCAAGGTGAGGTGAAATTTCTCTGCAATCCCCGTGGTGAATCACGACGAAATCGTCTTGATAATACGGTTTCACGCCAAAATCGTACTGACAAAATCTGACAAAAAAGACCGCCCAATACCGTTTTTATAACGGTTCTGAAGATTGTGTTTGGGGACGCGCTTGAAATTTTCCCCTCGTATTGCGCCGAGTTGGGCGAAATATCGAAAAGGCGGGGGCGGGAATCGAACCCGCGAATAGCGGTTTTGCAGACCGCGACCTTACCACTTGGCTACCCCGCCAGGTTGCAGAGGACGTGAACTATTCCGGCTGGCTGCCTCGCTGTCAATGTGTGGGCGCTCTCTGATGGAGTAATGGAATTGAATCATTGCCGCATCACTCCAATAGTGAACTAATCCAATAGCCACTCTATGATTTCGCGTTCATCCGAGCTTTTCGCGCGCGCCGAAACACGGATTCCCGGCGGTGTGAATTCGCCTGTCCGCGCGTTTCGCAACGTGGACGACGCTCCGTTTTTTGTCGCGCGCGCGGATGGCTCAAAGATTTGGGACGTTGATGGAAAGGAATATATCGACTACGTGGGAAGCTGGGGACCGGCGATTCTCGGGCATGCGCCGAAAGTCGTTGTGGACGCAGTGCATGAAGCTGCGACGCGTGGCTTAAGTTTTGGAATTCCGAATCCACTAGAGGTGGAGATGGCGGAATTGATCTGCGATTGGGTTCCGTCGATCGAGAAACACGTCGATGGGCTCCTCGTCAAAGCAGGCAGCGGCGCGCTCACTCACGGGCGGGCTGACAGTGCAGGCGTGCCTCGGGCGTTTGCCGACCTCACGATCTCACTCCCATTCAACAACATCGATCTTGTGCGGAAGGCATTTGTTGAGAACAAGGAGAAAATCGCAGCGGTAATTGTGGAGCCGGTTCCTGCGAATGCGGGTCTCTATCTTCCGATCGGTGATTTTTTGTCAATCCTGCGAAATGAGTGCTTGGTTAACGGTGCGCTTTTGATCTTTGACGAAGTAATTACCGGTTTCCGTCTGGCGCGCGGTGGCGCGCAGGAAATTTACGGAGTCAGACCCGATCTCACAGCTTTGGGGAAAGTGATTGGCGGGGGACTGCCGGTCGGCGCGTTCGGCGGACGAGCGGAGATCATGGACCAGCTTTCGCCAGATGGTCCGGTTTATCAGGCGGGCACGCTCTCTGGTAACCCCCTGGCGATGGCTGCAGGACTCGCCCAACTGCGCGAGCTCGAACGCATCAACGGATGGAAATTACTGGATGAACTTGGCGCGCAATTCGAGCAGCTCGCACGGAATGCCATCAAGGATGCGAAGGCCGGCGTCACGTTTAACAGCGTCGGCTCTATGTTCTGTTTGTTCTTTGCACCCGGGCCGATCGTCGATCTCGCGAACGCGCGGCAGAGCGATTTGAAAATGTTCGCGCAATTCTTTCACGCTTGTTTACGACGCGGGGTCTATTTCGCACCGTCTCAGTTTGAGACCGGATTCATATCCACGGCGCATAGCGCGGAAGATCTCGAGCGAACAGGCTCCGTCGTTCGCGAAGTGCTGGCGAGTTTGTAGCAAAACTGATTGTCGCAGCGCGTCCCGCTGGGCATTCCTTTATCGCATACGTGACCGAAAATTCTCCCAAGACCGAGAAGTCTATTTTCGGCAGCGCATTCCTCTTTTGTCATTCTGGGCGAAATCGAGGAATCTCTTGATTGAATCCCCTCAAACATCGAGAGATGTCTCCAGCCTTCGAATAAAGCTACGGCTTGGCAGGCGGCTCCGCTCGACATGACAACAACTAGGAATTCGCGAATTCGCCCGGCGGCAAAATTCTTTTTGGAGGGTGATAATAAGTTTTTCGTTAAAGGCGTTACATACGGCCCTTTCAACCCAGATGCCGAAGGGAACTATCTGGGACGGCCCGATCAGGTCGATGTCGATCTCGCCCTGATGCGCCAGATTGGTCTCAATGTTGTTCGGATCTATCACACGCCGCCGTCCTGGTTTCTAGATCGATGCACGAACGCGGGAATGCGAGTGCTGGTCACTCTTCCCTGGGAAAAACATATTGAGTTTTTGCGCGAAAGATCGATTCGCAGGCAAATTACGGAAACCGTTCGTGCTTCCGTGAGCAAGTACGGCGGGCATCCGGCGATTCTTGGTTATCTCGTCGGCAACGAAATCTCCAGCACGATGGCACGCTGGCTCGGCGCGCGGCGGGTGATTGAATTTGTAGAGGAACTAATTCGGATCGGGCGTGCTATCGATCCGGATACGCTCTTCTCTTATGCCACTTACCCGCCCACCGAATATCTGCTTCCGCAGAATGCCGATTTTTGCTGTTTCAACGTTTACCTTCACAATCAGCGCGATTTCGAAGGCTACCTGCTGCGACTTCAAAATCTTACGGGCGAACGTCCGCTTATCCTGGGGGAATTCGG
>QHRI01000279.1 GCA_003221375.1 Verrucomicrobiota bacterium | reverse complement strand
TCAAACCCCGAACGGGCAAGCAGTGCCAGACAATCGTGTGTAGCGGGCGAAAGCCCCCCGGCCTGTCCACGTGTGGCCATGCTGCGCATGAACACACGATCGTTTTGGGAATTGATCATCGTGGCCCGATCGCCCAATAACGCTCCCTCGCCGATTACGCTCGGATCATGCGACAAAATGGCGATCCTTCCCTTCGGATTCTGATTCAGAAAACGCAGCACTAACTCGTCAATCAACGTCGTTTTACCGGCACCACCAGGGCCGGTGAAACCGATGACTTTTGTATTTTCGATTTTCGATTTTCGATTTTCGATTTTTCTATTGCGCGTTGAGCGTTTGCCTTTGGCGTACGCGTCCTCAATCGCCGTCAGCTCGTGGGCGAGATCCTGGTCGGGAGATTTCGCGCGCAATCGTTTCACGCGCGGCTTTCCGTAATGCTTGCGGACATAATCGGTCATTTCTGCAAGCGAGGTCCCGGCGAAGAAAATGTTGTCCACACCTTTGCGCTTCATTGCTGCGGCGTCCTCATGCGTGATCGTTCCTCCACCGCCGCCAAAGACTTTGATGTCGTTTGCGCCACGTTTCCGCAAAAGAGCAATGACTTCCGCGAAGAATTCGATATGGCCACCGTTGTAGCTTGAGATGCCGATGGCGCGCACGTCCTCTTGAATAGCGGCCCGCACAATATCACCAACCGAACGATGATAGCCAAGATATACGACCTCGATTCCGTGTCGGATGAATTCCAGATTGATCGTATTGATCGCGCTGTCATGCCCGTCGCAAATCGGAACGGCGGTTAAGATTCGAATAGGTAAAGCCATCGGAAAAATCTAGCGTTGAACCGTTAATCGTTAAATCGTTAAATCGTCAAATGCCTGATCTACTCGATTTCAGTGGCAAAGTCGTGCTCGTCACCGGTAGCTCGCGCGGGATCGGCGCGGAGATAATCAAGGCATTCAGCCAACGCGGCGCACAATGTGTGGTGAATTATGTTGTGGACGCGCAGGGACAAAATAAGGCAGATGCGACCAATGTGGCTGGTGAACTCAACGAGCCACTAGTCGTCGAATCCGACGTGGCGCAACCGGCGCAGGTCGAGGCCATGATGAAGCAAATACAGGATCGACATGGTGGACTCGACATTCTCGTGAACAATTCCGGTATCATCAGTGATCGCACGATCAAGAAAATGTCGGTGGAGGATTTTGAGAGCGTAGTGCGCGTAAATCTCACCGGCACTTTCACGGTCACGCAAAAGGCCGGCGCGATTCTACGAAACGGCGGGCGAATCATCAACATGTCGTCCGTGAGCGGCGAGCTCGGGTTGTTTGGCCAGGCAAATTATTCGTCGAGCAAAGCGGCGATCATTGCACTCACGAAAGTCTCGGCGCGGGAGTTTGCGCGTCAGAACATCACTGTGAACGCCATTGCGCCTGGCTTCATCGACGTCGGCATGAGCAAAGGAATGCCTGACGAAGTGACGCAAAATTTCATAAAGCAGATTCCGCTCGGCAGGCTTGGTGATGTCAGCGAAATTGTAAACGCAGCCCTTTTTCTAGCCTCTCCGATGGCTTCATACGTCACCGGACACGTCTTGAACGTGAACGGCGGATTCTATATGGGGTAAGATATCGCTGCGTTAACGTTTCAGCGTTTAAACGTCAAAGAGGCTTAGTCCAGCTTCTGCACCAGCAACCAAACCAACGCCGAAAGCATCGCGGCAAATGTCGATAAGACGAATGTCGCACGCTTCGTCTGACGTATTTTGAAGGCAGGCTTGGGGATGTCGTCGTGAATATGACTAGCCTCGAACAGTTTCATTAGCGCAAACGCGACAATGAAACCGACAGCAGCCCATTTCAGGCATCCCAGAAACATGTCAAGCATCCTGGCCCGATTGTAGCGCAGGCCATCGCCGCGCTCAACTAACGAAAGCTTTCGGAGTCAAGTCCGCATGCGTCGGCCGATGCATCGCTATTTCCTGGCAATGTGGCTTGCGGAGTCCACAGCGATTCTGTTTTTATCCGCCGGAAATTTGCTGCCATTGGAAATGCGTTGACTGCGATCCTGCGCGTTATTTACGCTCGCTTCCATGACTAAAAGATTTCTTACTCTCTTCTTTGCAATCGGACTTGCCAGCGCTTGCGCCGTGCAAGCTCAATCGCCTACTCCGGGAGAGTCGCCGGCAAAACATCGCAAAAGCAAGAAAGCTGAAACGACGGCAGCAACTAGCGAAACCGCTGCGTCGCCTGCGCCTGGAGAGTCGCCTGCTGGTGCACCAAAAGCGAAGCGCGGTCGCAAAAAAGCAGAGGCAGCGACAGCAACGAGTCCGGCCGCATCGCCTGCCATGTCGCCTGCAGCCGCGCCGAAAACAAAAGGCAGTCGCAAAAAAGCAGAGGCAGCGATGAGTCCTTCGCCATCGCCCGCCAAATTCTCGCTTGGCGATCTATTCAAGCCGAAGAGTTCGGCGGCAGCCAGTCCGGCAGCCGCGACCGCTCCGGTTACAAAGAACAGAAGCACCGAGGCAGCGGCTAATCCACAGGCACCTGGCGGTGGTCACGGTCTGGTCTGGGTTAACACAGATTCGCATGTATTCCACAGGGAAGGATCGCGTTTTTAC
>QHRI01000031.1 GCA_003221375.1 Verrucomicrobiota bacterium | reverse complement strand
CAGAAAACGTCCAACGCTCAACGTCCAACACTCGACGCTGAATTCAGAACTTGCGGGGCAATTCGATTGCTCTGCGCAACATGCGCAGGTAATAGTCCCGAGAAATTTCGATACCGCCAAATTGTTGCAAGTGCGGGGTGAGCCACTGCGTATCGAGCAACGCGAATTTTCTCGCCCGCAAATGTTCCACCAGTGTCACCAGAGCGATTTTGGATGTGTCTGTTACGTAATGGAACATTGATTCGCCAAAAAAAGCGCCACCGACCGCGACGCCGTAGAGTCCTCCGGCGATCTGACCTTCCCTCCACACTTCGACTGAATGCGCGTGGCCGAGGTCGTGCAACCGCGTGTAGCTCTCAATAATCTCAAGATTGATCCAAGTATCTTCGTGTTTCGCGCACGCCTCGATGACTGTTGAAAACGCACGGTCGATTGTCGTTTCAAAAACCTTTTTGCGCACAAGACGACGCAGCGTGTGCGGGACATGAAAATCTTCCAGGGGCAGGATTGCGCGCGGATCGGGCGAAAACCATTGGATCGAATCGTCCTCCATCGCCATGGGAAAAACGCCGAGCCGATAACCTTGCAACAAGAGCTCGGGATCGATCATGGCGAACGGAGTCGAAAAGTTTAAGCATTAAAGGTTACAACGGAAAGACATTGACCCTTTTCCACTATTTTAACCTTTTAACCAACCACTTGGTGGCATTCCGCAATTGCAATACCCCAGGGCATTCATAAAATACGTAGATGAAACGCATGTCGATCTTGGTCGTGATCGCATGCCTGGCTCTGGTCGGCTGCGCCGACCCTCTCGAACAACGCAGCACCCAGGAAGTTCAAGGGCAGTTTGAACGCGGGGTGACCGGCCAGGGAACGCTAGGCCCGTTGGAACGGTCTCCCGGTGATCCGGCTGGAGAGCATGGCGTCCCACAGACTCATCCGTAGCGCGCGAAGATGGCCGAGAAATCAACGCACTCTAAAATTCTCATCCTCGATTTCGGCTCGCAGTATACCCAAGTCATAGCGCGACGAATCCGTGAGTGCCAGGTGTACTCGGAGATCATCCGTTTCGACACACCTGTCGCGGAAGTCGCTGCTTCGAAGCCGAAGGGGCTGATCCTTTCCGGTGGACCCGCCAGCGTTTACGACAAAGGCGCACCGCAAATCGATCCAGAGATTTTTTCGCTCGGCGTTCCTGTGCTCGGAATCTGTTACGGGCTCATGCTGATGGCGTATCATCTTGGCGGCCGTGTCGTATTCACGGGACGACGCGAGTATGGCGCGGGCGTCTTGCACGTCACGAAAGGATCAGAACTCCTCGACGGACTGGGCGAGCAGATCGACGTCTGGAACAGTCACGGCGACGAAGTGACAGTTCTGCCGAAAGGTCTTCGCGTCGCCGGGACCACTGAAGGCTGCGACTTCGCCGCGGTGGAAGATCCGGAGCGGAAGCTCTACGGATTACAATTTCACCCCGAAGTGGCACACACGCCGCGCGGTAGAGAAATTCTTCAGAATTTTCTGTTTCACATCTGCCATTGCGCGATGGACTGGACGATGGGGTCCTTTATTGAAGAGGCTTGCGCGCGTGTCAGAAAACAAGTCGGCAATCAAAAGGTCGTGCTCGGTTTGAGCGGGGGCGTTGATTCTTCAGTAACCGCTGCACTCCTGCACAAGGCGATCGGCGACCAGCTTACTTGCATCTTTGTCAATAATGGGCTGCTTCGCTCGCGAGAGGAGGAAGTCGTGCAGCGCGTTTTCGGCGAGAATTTTCATGTGCGCCTGAAATACGTGGACGCCAGCGATCGGTTTCTTGCAATGCTCAAAGGCGTGACCGATCCCGAAACGAAACGAAAACTGATCGGCAATGAATTCATCAAAGTATTTCAGCACGCGACCGAGGAACTACTTGAGGAGGACCGGAGAAACGGCGAGCGGAAACTCGTCACGGCAAGTCCGTCCGGTGGCGGACACGGCGGCTACAAATTTCTCGCGCAAGGCACTCTTTACCCTGATGTGATTGAAAGCGTGTCGATCCAGGGCAATCCCGCGCAAGTGATCAAAAGTCATCATAACGTCGGTGGACTACCTGAGAAAATGCATTTCGAGCTCGTCGAACCCGTACGCCAATTGTTCAAAGATGAAGTGCGTCAAGCGGGTTTGCAGCTCGGTTTGCCGAAGGAAATTGTATATCGCCAGCCTTTTCCCGGTCCCGGGCTCGCTGTTCGCATTCTCGGAGAAGTTACGCCCGAACGGTTATCAATTTTGCGCGACGCAGACACGATCGTGCAAAGCGAAATGGAAGCAGCCGACTGGTATTACAAGGTCTGGCAGTCGTTTGCCGTTTTGCTTCCTGTACAATCGGTTGGCGTCATGGGGGACCAACGCACTTACGAGAACACCGTCGTGCTGCGCATTGTCGAAAGCCAGGACGGCATGACTGCCGACTGGGTGCGACTTCCTTACGAATTGCTGGCCCGAATTTCGAATCGGATCAGTAACGAAGTCAACGGCGTCAACAGAGTTTGTTACGACATCTCGAGTAAACCACCGAGTACGATCGAGTGGGAGTGAGCCGATTCTCAAGGGATTTTCCCTGTAGTACGAAATCCTACGTGCGCACGAAAAAATCTAAAAAAATGTTGACGACAGCGAATGGCTCGCATTGTCGATCAAAACTTAAACGTAGGAGCCCCAAAATGAAAACCCCTGGACTCATTGTAACGCTGCTTTTGGCGACATTTGCTTTTGCACCTGCGAAGCTGAATGCTCAGAGCAGTCAAAAACAAGGCTATTCTGCCAAGCTAATTTCACCGAGGCTTGGACAGGTTCTGCGTCCTGGGCAACAAGTCAGGGTCGAATGGGACGCCGCGTTGCCCGATATGAGAAACTTGCACGCATGCGAGATGGAGATTTGGCTGTCGTTGGACGGCGGCAGAACGTTCTCGACGTGTATTGCACCGGTGGGTACGAACATCAGATATTATAATTGGACTGTTCCAAATACGCCTACCAATGCGGCAGTCCTGGACATTCGCTTCGGGTGCGAAATGTATTACCCCGAAACCCCTAGCCCTCAACCGGCATCGACGTTTGTGATCGCGCAAGGTGCGCCGCCAGTACACTGAATTCTGCGGGCACGCCCAGTTTTTCCAAGAACGCAAGGGGAGCGCGTCCTATCCACGCGGGGTTCGCGCCGGAAGCCGGTTAATCAACCTGAGCAATTGCGTTCATAAACTCCGAGAAATCCCTCCCATTGCGTGCCGCGTGATTGAGCGCGTCTAAACGCGCGTCCATCGCCGCCTCCGGCAGCGCGATGCGGTATGATTGTCCCGCAGCGGCGGGATTTGTAAAAACAATTTCATCCCATTGAATGGATGAAATCTCATCGTTGAAACGGGCTACAGCGCGGCCTCGGAAAAATGCTCGTGTCGTTTCTGGCGGGCTAAAAATCGCGGTCTTGATTTCTTCCTCACTCGTAATGCGGCGCATGAGGCCTTTGCGCACCAGCTCATAATATAATCCCCGGTCTAAATCGAGATTGTGATATTCAAGGTCGATGGATTGCAGCCACGGGTCACTCCAGGCAAGCTTTTCTTCCGCCCGCAATGCCTCCAGCAGGAACTTCTTTGCTGCCCAGTCAACGCGGTCTCGCGTTGACGCGACGTCCCGCTCGAGATCATTGAGGACACTTTCCCATTCGCGCAAAATCCATCTCCATTCCTCGCCGTTGTCTGAACCACCAAAGCCTGACGAAGGCGGATCCAGTTTGCTCGCCGCGCGCAAATAAATCCGTTGCACATCAATCGCAGAGATTTTGCGCCCGTCCTTCAGTTCGATGATCCAATCGAAGGTCTGATCGCGGCTGATCGATTTGTTTGCATCAACCGGCTGCGCAATCTCAAGCTGTGGCGCTTCTCCGCGCTCAATCAAATCGAGAATGAGCGCGGTGGTCCCAATCTTCATGGCGGTGGCCCATTCGCTCATATTTGAGTCGCCAAGAATCACATGGAACCGGCGATAACGGCTCGCATCCACATGTGGCTCGTCACGCGTGTTAATCAGAGGGCGGCGATTCATCGTATCGATGCTCACAACCACACTGAAAAAATCAGCACGCTGCGAGATTTGATAGACGCCGGGCTCGCCCTGCGCGCTCTCGGTTTCGATACCCATCTTGCCAGCGCCTGCGAAAATCTGACGAGTAATGAGGAACGGCAGCATTCCAGCAACGATCCGGTCCCACGCGATATCGCGTCTCATTAGATAATTGTCGTGGCAACCGTAACTGTGCCCTGCAAAATCAGTATTATTTTTGTAAAGCCGCACTTCAAATCCGGCAGGCAACTTCTGATTTCGACGTCGGGCGCACTCCGCCAGGATGCGTTCCCCTGCCTTGTCCTGTGCCACGATTTCCCCAAGAGTAGTGCATTCCGGCGTCGAATATTCCGGGTGTGCGTGATCGTTGTAAAAG
Source organism: Verrucomicrobiota bacterium (assembly GCA_003221375.1). Lineage (GTDB taxonomy): Bacteria > Verrucomicrobiota > Verrucomicrobiia > Chthoniobacterales > UBA10450 > Udaeobacter. The sequence continues at coordinate 5,733 of QHRI01000031.1, read as the reverse complement.
CGCGCGCCGTTTGACAGCACGAGGTCGCTCTTTATTTCCTCGAAGCTAAGAGGACGGCGCTTATCAATCTCGTAATAGGCCGATTCGTCCGTGTCCTGAAGCAATTCTCGCGCACGAAATCCTCGCGCGTCGAGATGCGGGTCCTCCAGTTCGTAATCCCACTTCATCAGCGCGCCGTTCTCGGTATAGCGCCGGACCAGCTCGATCGACTCGGCCACGACATCGACAGTCTCCGCACCGCCGAGAGTGATGCCATATTCCGTCTCCAGCCCAAAGACGCGTTTCATCAGGTCCAGCTCTTTTCCGATGTCACTCCGCCAGTGTACAAATGGCAATTACGATAAATCGACGCGACACCGTGGCCATTTTCTCTTCGCAACTCAGATCACACCAAAAGCTGCGCGCGCTCGCGCGTCGGAAACCGGTCTGACAGGTGAAATTTTGACGACGTTCTCCGGATCGTAATCGATCAGTTTGAGCCAGTCTTCCGTGATGTCGGTCGTCGGGAAAATATCGTTCTCCATGTACTCGGCATTAAAGGCGAGCTGCAAGTCCGTTTCGCGAATTCCTTGCTCCTGTTGGGTAGCTATGGCGCGTTTAATCGCCATCGCTTTAGCGCGCTCTACAATCGAGGCGATGATCGCGCCACTGATAAGATCGCTGCGGTAAAGTGTTTCTTTGCGCCCGCTACGCAGCGTCACCTCCAGAAATTTGTTCTCGTCGCGGCGAGTAAACTGCCAGTCGACAAAGCGCTCAATCAAACGCTCGATCGATGCGCCCAGGCCATCGGCTTCCTTAGCCAGCACACCGTCGTAAGGAAGGTTGTCTGTGAGATAGATGCGGTAGATTTCTCGCGCGCCATCCTTGTCTGGTCGGCTCACTTTTATTTTTCGATCGATCCGGCCCGGCCGCAAAATTGCCGGGTCGATCAGATCGGCGCGATTGGAAGCAAGAATAATGACCACATCGTTGAGTGAATCGATCCCGTCCATCTCCGAGCAAAACATCGGGACCAGTGTCGAAAGAATGTTCGAATGACGCGACGCGCGGCGTGTACCAAGAATTGATTCGGCCTCATCGATGAACAAAAACGGCATGAAGCCCTCGCCGCGTTTCTCGCGGGCGGTAGCAAAAATCTCGCGCACCATTCGCTCTGATTCGCCCACCCACATGTTCAAAATCTCGGGGCCCTTGACGTGCATGAAATATTCCTGCATCTCGACCCCAGTTTTTTCGCGAAGCTTTCTGGTTAAATTGTAAGCCGTCGCTTTTCCAATTAGGGTCTTCCCGCAACCCGGTGGACCGTAGAGCAGGAAACCCTTCGGCGTGGCGTGTTGAAATTTTTGGAAGAGATCGGCATGCAAAAGCGGCAGCTCGATCGCGTCCTTGATGGCTTGTAACGCAATCTCCTGGCCGCCCACTTTTTCCCACGGCAGTTCGGGGACATTGTCCAGATAATGTTCGTGAGACTTGGTGCTCGAGAGCATTTCCAACGCCATCCGATAATTGGAGTCCACACGGACTTCATCGCCTGATTTCAAGGTGGAGTCGGCAAGATCGGCGGAGCGCTGTAAAACCATCGATTGCAACCCGTGCTCCGAACCGACCCGAAGCCGATCCTTGCCGAGCACTTCGGTGATTTTTGTCACCGGGCCCGCCGTTTCAAATCCGAGATCGCCGACGATGACGAACGCTTCATTGACTAGGACGCGCGTCCCCTTTTTTAATTTCGCAAGCGGAATGCGGGGATCGACGTTGCAGTAATAATCGGCGCCCCCCACCACGATGTGTGCTGTGTCCTTTGAAGTGGCTCCGAGAAAGGTGCCGATCCGGTTGGCGGGTGAAGTCACTTTCTTGACGACCTCTTCCAGCTTCTCGATCATTCGCCGCGCTTCGACCATTGTCTCTTGTTGGTCGGAGATTTGCGGACGCAAATCCAATAGATCGCGTCGAATTGGGTCGCCGGGAGGCAACGAGGCGATCAGTTGATCAAATGAATCGAGGAGATTGTCCGGGCCCGAGTCCCCAACCCCGTCCTGAAGTCCCTCGCTGCGCTCGTCACTCATTTATGGTTTGGGTCAATCCGCCGAACCGTGTCTTATTATAACGTTATCAGGCGCATCCGCAATATTCACTCGCGGAATCTTTCGGAGTTCGACGCTGCGACATGCAAAATGTTCAACCATGAAATCGATTTGGTGTTGCGCAAAAGTCTTTTGTTCCTCTTGCTCACGCCGTCTACCGCGCTCTGTTTCTAGTCATTCCGAGCTGAGCGCAGCGAAGTCGAGGAATCTCTAACTATATTCGCGTTGTCGCCGTTCAATTAACAGCAAGAGATATCTCGACTTCGCTCGACATGACACGAATGGAGCGCAAAGTTGCGACTGAGGGCAGCCGCCTTTAGAATTTGTCTTTTCCTCGGGAGCCTTAGCTCAATTGGTTAGAGCGCCGCCCTGTCACGGCGGAGGTTGCGGGTTCGAGCCCCGTAGGCTCCGGATTATTTTTTTACCTATGAAAAATGCCCACTTTCAGCAGACCCACCTGCCGCGTTTAGGACATATTTAGGACGATCTGAGCCCACGAAAATGGAAAAACCAAGGCGACCCGACCCCTGAAGAAACGGAGAGGGCTCAAATCGCGAGGTTTTCTCAATACGTCTTGAGCCCAGAAGCTTGGTTTCGCATCGCGGATGAACTAGAGGCGGCAATGACACTGCTAGAACCGCAGATTGAGCGTTTTTGGGAGTGCTTCCGCGCTGATGCCGGTGTTGTTAAAAAGAAGGATAGCGAGCCTCCACCGAAGCACAGTTTGATAAATATCCACATGATGTTGGCCGGATTTGCGATCGAGAATTTGTGCAAAGGTCATTTGGCATTCCGCCTAACTGGGAACGAACGAAAGAAAGTAAAAGCCGGTGAACTACCAAAATGTTTGGACGGGCACAAAATTCTAAAACTCGTAAGGCGGATCGGTATGACGCTCGCTAAGTTTGAGAGAGTCTACTTGCGAGGATCACCGAGGTAATTTCGTGGCGTGGACGCTATCCCACTCCTCTTTCTGATGACGGGATCGTTCCATTTCCACAATGGGGCAATGATATTGTGCGAATCAAAACGTTTTTGCGGAAACTACGCACATATGTCGGAGCCAAAGACCCTTAAAAGGTCCGGAACTTCTCCGGATCCTCGCCGATTCGCTAGCAATTGATCGGGGTATCTCAAAGAGATACCGTTTCTCTCAGGCGAATTGTGCATCCCGACGACTTCGACGAGCTGGGCGAAGAGGAGAAAAACACTTCTACCGATGCGCCCGATGTGGCGAAATGGTTGATATGCGGCAATTGGACGATGTGGTCTTTCACGAGAACCACGTCCAGAGGCCCGACATTCAATATGGCGGCTCGGAAAGAATCGAGGAATGAACGCGCGCGTTCTACGAATTCTTGAAAGCTCAACCGAATTGCTCCACAACCGCGGCGACATCCCTAGGATAGAGTCGTAGCGAGATATCAGAACAAATTTGGATCTGGTTCGAATCTAAAGTGTTTCTCCACAACCGCGGACCGCAATCGTTGTTTCAAACGATGGTGTTGTTTTGGCAGCGACTGCGGGAGCAACGGTGCGGAGAGGCGGATGTTTGGAGGTGCCGTGCTTATTCATAACACCGGTCTGGGTTAGTCCCCGTTTAATTCCTAGCACCGCAGTCGCATGCCAAGAGTTCGATCGTTACCTTTTCGCCTGTCCGAATGCAATCCAAATACGCGCGCGCGTTTACGAATTCTTGAAAATGCTCGACCGAATCGCCGATTCCGCTTGATCAAGCAAGGATGCGATCGCTCCGAAAGATTGCGGATCAACGGGATTGCACTGTCGCGGATCTCATTCACGAGGCCGTCTATATACTCTTCGCGCAATGCAGAGCTGACGCCGAACTCGACAAGAAAAAAATTATCAAGTTCCGACGCTGCTAAAAATGTGCTAATCGACGGATCGCTGATTCAAGTTCCTAATTTCCGATGCGCTGCCATTCGGTGGCCTTGTTGGGATGCCTTACGCTCCGTCTGAAAATCTTACAACGCCGCGCTTAGGACGAGTCTAACCATTCCTCTGTTACTGAGTCGCTGGAATGCTTTACGTCGGAAGATCTTACAATCGGTCAGCAATAGCGTAATTCGTTTGCCGACCGCTTGCCAAAATTGTCGGAATGCTTTCTGTCGAGAATTCTTACGATTCCTGTGTTGAACAGCGAAAATACGAACATTAGTTAACTTATTAGTGGATAGATGCTTACCGATGTTTCACGCAACGCTTTGCTTTTGGCACAGAGTTTGCTTTTTACTCAAAACATAAAATACACTATGAAACCGAACTCTCTCTCAACCAATCTCGCGCTGGTTTCTGCGGTCGTTTGCGCCCTACTGCTTGCATTCAGCCACAATGCCAGTGCCACTCCCCATCCTCTTCCTCCCACCATCAGTAACGTTCCGGACGGTGGCGTGACAATAATGTTGCTTGGGGCGGCTCTCGGCGCGCTTGGTTTGGCGCGACGGTTCCTGAAGAGTTAACACTTCGCTTTTTAAGCTTGTAGCTGCTGAGAGTTGTCCGCGATGAGTTCCCGGTCTTTCACGCGGTCCGGATTGTGCCGCTTTTGTTGAGCCCACCGCAATGACAAAGTGATATGAATGGACACAATGAGACGAAGTTTGCTAGGAGCTGAGTGATGGTAGACCTCCTGCTCAAGGCCCTGGATCGAATCATCGATCTCCTGCAGATCGGGGCCGGCACAGCGAAAACAATATTGCCGCATGACCGAAAATTCTTTAAGCCGTCGCCTCAATGGCATCGCTACGTAACGAATATTCCTATTTGTTCCTATTTGATCTCACGCGCTTTTTCATAGGTAAAAATTCCGTACGCGTGCTCTCACCTAACCTGAAGTGACCTCACGAAAGCGTCATTGCCGTACAAAACAGCCGGACAAGCGTACGGGACAATTCACAATAAACCCATTCAGGTTTTCGCTCGCGCGATGGGTCTGATTTTGGTAAGTAAATCGCAGAAACGCCCCCCAATACGCGCTATGCCTCTTAGGTTTGCATGTCCAAGCTGCGGTCAACGCATCTCCGCGACACGCGCTCAAATCGACGTAACAGCTCCATGCCCAAACTGCAAAGCGCCGGTCACCGTTCCGAAGACCTCTACGTTGCCTCCGCCACCACCAGCGCCATTAAAGACAAAATTCCGGGAAAAAAAACGTTACGAGACCACTGTGATTTTGATCGACGATTGTGAAGTGCCGACCACGACCACGAAACTAAAAAAATGGACTGACGATTTCACCGACGCGCGGAATTGGCTGATTCGTCAGTTAGGAGCGTTCCCTGGAGACCGGTATTTCGCGGCCATTTTCGATCACAAGGAAAAGAGATCGGTGTTAAAGGAGAGAGGGCGATGAAAATTGGACCTTCTGGATTCTGTATGCCTGTCTCAAACGGGTGCACGGCACTCAGACGGGAGGCCGTTTTCAAAAAGTCCCCCAACTTGTGGAATGGGCTCGGCCCACCCCTCGACCGCCCACTTTAAGGCTGAGCGTCATGTTTAAGAGCAAGCGAAGGTGCGGGCACCTAGTCTCGCCGGTCGCCGCGTCGAGTTTATAAGTCGCCCTTCAGCGCCTTTCCGTAACTCGCTCCGGGAAGGACTTTCCAGACGGCGAGGGTGTGGTTTCTATGTTCTT
>QHRI01000303.1 GCA_003221375.1 Verrucomicrobiota bacterium | reverse complement strand
ACGACCACAGTTGAACGTTGAGTGTTGAGCGTTGAACGTTTGCTTCGACGTATGGATAAGCCTCTTTCTCCGACTTCGATCAAGGATGCCTTGCAAAGCGTTGCGCCCATCGGCGCAATTCAGGTCCAGGGTTGGATACGGACCCGACGCGATTCGAAAGATTTTTCCTTTATCGAGCTGAATGATGGCTCGTCCCTGCGCAATCTTCAGATCGTCGCGAAAAATACGTTGCCGAATTACGCGGCGGTGCAACGGCTAAGCACCGGCGCATCAATCACTGTCACTGGCGCGCTCGTCGCTTCGCAGGGCAAAGGACAAAAATGGGAACTGGTCGCGGACAACATCGACATTGTGGGAACAGCCGACGATTCCTACCCGCTCCAGAAAAAGGGGCACACGCCTGAGTTTCTCCGCGAAATCGCTCATCTGCGCCCTCGCTCAAATCTTTTTAGTAGCATTTTTCGCGCGCGCAGCCGGCTGGCCTTTGCCGTTCATCAGTTTTTCCAGGAGCGCGGTTTCGGTTATGTCCATACCCCAATTATCACCGGCAGCGACTGCGAAGGGGCAGGGGAATTATTTCGCGTCTCCACGATGGACATCAAAAATCCGCCGCAGAAAAACGGGGAGATCGATTTCGCGCAGGATTTCTTCGCCCGGCCGACTTATCTGACCGTCAGCGGCCAGTTGGAAGCGGAAGCGTTCGCGCTCGCGTTGTCGAAGGTTTACACGTTTGGTCCAACATTTCGAGCGGAGAACTCCAACACCTCGCGCCACGCCAGCGAATTCTGGATGATTGAACCGGAGATAGCGTTTTGCGATTTGAACGGCAACATGGATCTCGCCGAAGAATTCGTTAAGTATTTGATCGCGGACGCGCGCGAACATTGCCCCGAGGAGATGGAACTCTTCGCCAGGTTCGTGGATAGGGAGTTGCTCTCACGACTCGATTTCGTCATGGAGCGGCCGTTTCAGCGCATCACCTACACTGACGCTGTCGATCTGCTAAAAAAGAGCGGCGTGAAATTTGAGTTTCCGGCTGATTACGGCTTGAACCTGCAATCAGAGCACGAACGCTGGTTGACCGAGAAACATTTCAAATGTCCGGTGACGGTTTTCGATTTTCCAAAGGAGATCAAACCGTTTTACATGCGGGTGAACGACGACGGAAAGACGGTTGCGGCCATAGATTTGCTGGTGCCAGGCATCGGCGAGATCGTCGGCGGCAGCCAGCGTGAAGAACGACTGGAAATGCTCGAGGCCAACATGCAACGTCACAACATGGATCCTGCCGATTACAAATGGTACCTTGATCTGCGTCGCTATGGAACTGTGCCACACTCCGGTTTCGGCCTCGGCTTCGAACGCATGCTAATGTTCATCACCGGCATTTCGAACATTCGTGACGTGATTCCCTTCGCGCGCACTCCCGGAAGCGCGGAGTTTTGAGTTACCTAAGGTAGGGACGCCGCGCTGCGGCGTCCGCTCAGCGCAGCGCGCCGACCCTACCATTACCGCGGTGTCTCTCGTACCCTTGTGAACTCGAGCTTGGAACCGCCTAGCTCCTGGAGCACGAGCTGGTCGCTCGAAAGTTTCACCAGATAAACTGTCGTCGCGGACGGCGTCTGGATTTTGATTCGGTCCTGATCACCGAACTTATATCTGCCGCGAACTTCTCCGACGAGCACGGAGCCATTACCCGAAAATTCCCAAACTGTTTGATTTTCAGCTCCCGACATCCGCCATTTGCCGACGATGCTGGAATTCCCGCAGCCGGTCATAACAAAAAGCAGAACTGCCGAAGCGGGCACCAAGAGCAAACGCGCGCGTTGCGGAAAACCAAATCGCATCAGCCCCAGTTATGATCGCGTGCGATTGCCACGTCGAGCCAAAGCGAAATGTTATTTCTGGGTCGCCTGTGCGTCAGGTGGCGTGACCACGTATGTATGGAACAAGTGCTTCCCGCGCCGGCTTGTTACTTCGCCGTCCTTGCTGCGGGAAAAGCTGATGCCTCGTTTGCTGATATTGCTCGGTTGCCCGAGTGCCGCTCAACAGCTTCGAAAAAGCTGGAACTATTTCTTCCTCGGTTCCTTTTTCGATTCGCCGTCCGAGTCGCTCGACTCCTTTGTGGCACGCTTGGATTCCCCGGGGCGATATTCTTCCTGTTCGGCTGCGGCGAAAGCTTTCTCCAACCCAACCATATCTTCGCCAGGACGGAGCGTATCAAAGGACTCGACTTCCTTGCGCAGTTGTTCTTCGGAATAATTCGCCGCTTTGATCGAAAGCCCGATGCGGCGCTCGATTTTGTCCACCTTGATCACGCGCGCTTCGACTTCCTGGCCCACTTTCAGGACGTCCTTAACCTTGGCGACATGATCCTCGCTCAACTGTGAGATGTGAACGAGCCCATCAATGTCGTCCTGCAACTGCACAAACGCGCCAAAGCTGGCGAGCTTGGTCACTTTACCTTTGACTAAGTCACCGATCTTATATTTCTCATCGATCGTTTTCCACGGATCTTCGGTCAGCTGCTTAATCCCGAGACTGATGCGTTGGTTGACTTTGTCGATGTCGATCACGACAGCTTCCACTTCATCGCCTTTCTTAAACATCTCGCTAGGGTGATTGA
>QHRI01000302.1 GCA_003221375.1 Verrucomicrobiota bacterium | reverse complement strand
GATCAAGCTCGCGATGCGGCGCGCTGCCGGCTCCTCTCCCAGCTCGCGAAACAAGCGTGTTAATTGTTCCTCGCTATATTCATTTACTATTGCAGCCGCGGTCAGTTGCGCGCGGGGATCCATGCGCATGTCGAGGGGGCCATTTCGCATGAAGCTGAACCCACGCTCCGCATTTTCGAGTTGTCGAGAAGAGACGCCAACATCTAGAAACGCGCCGCCGATCGCGCGAATGCCAAGCTCATCGAGAACGCTGAGTGCGCACCGAAAATTCGCCTGTCGCACGGCGAGACGATCGCCGAAACGCGCCAGTTGCTCACTGACGTGCCGTACCGCGTCAGGGTCCCGGTCCAACGCCAGCACGTTGGCCCCGCTTTTCAAAAATGCTTCGGTGTGGCCACCGCCACCACACGTTGCATCTACAATGAGCGAGCCCGGCTTTGGTTCGAGTAATTCGAGCACTTCGCTTTCGAGCACTGGACGGTGATAGATGAATTCCTCCACTTCGGGTGCCTCCTCTTCGGCAGTAAACGGATCAACGGCCACCCATAAAGGCCGCTCAAACCAAAAAGTGTTGATAACGTTTTGACCAAGCATCTGATTATAAGCCAATCACGTTGGCCACGTGCTGATAAGTGGCCGTTTCCTCCTCATGCGCTTGTTTCCAGCGCTGCAAATTCCAAATCTCAAAGCGCCCTCGATTACCGACCAGAGCAACTTCATTTTTCAGTCCAACCTTACGGCAAAGTTCTTCGGGTAGAACAAGACGGCCCTGCCGATCCGCATTCGCGTGCTGCGCACGGGAATGCAGATGGCGCAAAAAAATCCGGCGATCCCGCGCAGAAACGCCCTGGCTTGTTTCTGCCACAGAACTCATTCTGCCAAACTCGTTCGGCGACATGACGAGCAGAAATTGGTAAGTCGCGTCCGGCAGGAGAATGAATTCTTCTGCCTTGTCCCGACGCCAGCGAGAAGGAATCGTAATTCGATTTTTCTCGTCGACGGAATGCCGGAATTCTCCGGCATAGAAACGTTCGGGTGGAGAATCGTTGTCCATGTATCGAGTGGAGAATTCATCCATTTTCCTCCACTTGGCACCACTTTTAACCACCTTCCCTTTACGCGGTCAATAAAAAACTTCAGGCCAGTTTGCGCCCAGCCACCTCGACTGTAAGCTCCTCGGGCCATGAAATTTTTCCCGGCAGGGCTGATGGTGGCTTCTGCGCTTATCGCCTGCGGCGCTACGATCGGATTGAGCCAATCCCCGGAGCAGGCTGGGAGCGACGCAGTGCGGGTAACAGTTTCAATGCATCCGGACGGTTCACGGACCGTCTACAAATTCGACAATGCGCAGCACAAAGCGGTGGCGACGACCACCGATCCAGATGGCAAACTCCGCGAGACCATTCGCTACGAACTGGACGATGCGGGACGTTTTTCCACTGGCGAAATTTCCGGACCTGATGGGCGACTCCGTTTCAAAAGCCGTTACAAGTACGATGATGCCGGCCATCTCTTGGAAGAAACCCAAAGCGCCGGAGACGGCGCGCTCTTGCACAAGATCATCTACAGTTACGATTCGTCGGGCAAGCAAACTGGCTATTCCGTCTTTGATGCATCCGGCAAACTCGTGGGCGGAAAGAGCACTACCAAGGTCCGCCCAAGTTCTTCTCCTAAGCCTCGAGAGAAAGGCTCCCGGTAAAGGGAGCCACCTGGCTAATCACAAAATGCCTAACTACTACATCAAGCAACCAGTCGTCGTCCGGTTGTTGGCTTGCCACAGTCTGTAAAGGAGATTACAAAAACCAGCGTGATTGATTACATCCAAAAGGGCGGCCTATTAATGTGGCCAATTCTGGTGTGCAGCATCATCTCGATCGCGGTCTTCGCCGAGCGTCTCTTTTACTTTCACCGTGCCACAATCCACGTGGGCGAATTCTTGAAGGGGCTGTCGAATCTGATTCGGCGGCGGAATTTCGCAGAAGCGCTCCACGAATCAGCGGGGACCCCGGGCCCGGTAGCACGAGTGATTCATGCTGCGATCATTCGACACGACGCGCCTCGTGCAGAATTGCGCGACATCGTACAAGAAGCCGCCCAACTGGAGGTACCGAAGCCGGAACGATTTCTTCCCGTGCTCGCTACCATAGCTTTCCTGGCGCCACTGCTCGGGTTGCTGGGGACAGTCGCCGGCATGATCGACGCGTTTGCGACGATTGCCTCAAGCGGTGGCTACGCCACTGTGACAGAGCTTTCCGGCAGTGTGTACAAGAGTTTGCTGACAGCGGCCGCGGGCCTGGTTGTAGCTACTCCCACTTTTGTTGCTTATAGCTACCTTTCTTCTCGCGTGAATAACATGCTCCATGACATGGAGCGGGCGGGGATCGAAATTGTACACATGCTAACCGAAAGCCGTCCGATCAGTGGGATCATCAGCTTCCAACAACCTGAGGGGACCGCACACGAGCTAGAGGCGCGCCCGGATTTATAACGAGGAATTCCTAAGTTTTAAGTTTTAAGCAATTCAGATTCCAGAGATTCCTCTACTTCGGTCGGAATGACAGAGCGAGCTCTTAAGACTTAAGACTGAAAACTTTCTGCCTTCATGAAACTCGAGCGCACAATTAATTATGACTTCGGCTGGCTCGTGCTCGTGGCATTGCTGAACGTCGCTTTCCTTTTGGTTTTTTTTCTCCTGCTGAGTTCGAATTTCATCTTGCAACAGGGGATCTCCGTTTCGATGCCGTTCTCTAGGTTTACGCTTGGCTCACAAACTAACCAGCAGATCATTAGCATCACCGGCGGCGCAGTTCCGGCAATCTATTTT
>QHRI01000301.1 GCA_003221375.1 Verrucomicrobiota bacterium | reverse complement strand
CACCGATCACCGATCACTTTTCACTTCCGCAAAGCGCGGGCCTGTAGCTCAGTTGGTTAGAGCATGCGCTTGATAAGCGCAGGGTCACTGGTTCGAGCCCAGTCAGGCCCACTTTCTTTGGATCGGGTTTACGATTGCTCAGTTGAGCTCCCATGCCCGCGTCTGCCGCAAAGTGCCTCGCGTCGCCTACTCTGGATGAAGTAATTCCCTTTTCGCCCTGGTCTTACTAGTCGAATTTATCGTTGCAACCAACCTGGTCCGGTAAACAACGGCGGAGTCCCGCCGGCCACCCCATTAAAACTGGAAATAAATAAATGGTACTGGGCCCGTCGCTGGAAAAAGCTCAAGCGCTAAAAACACGCAAACATATGCCGGGATTTGAATGCGCGCTGGTTGCAAGGCAAGACGATCAATGAACTGAGTGCGTTCTTGCGCCACGGCCAGAACCTGGGAAATGAAAAAGAGCGCCAGCGTCCCGGCCGTAAGCAGGAATTCGCCAGTTACATGCTGGAAACCGAACAGTCCACTTAGAACGTATCCACTCACTTGGAGATTCTGGCCACGGATGAAAGGCATACCTATGACGAATGACGTGAACAGCAGCGTAACGCTGGTCGGCACAAAATAGCGCTTTTTCATAATTCGCGAGATCATTGTCCCGGCTGTTGCCTGCTCAAAGAAACGGTAACCGATCAACAACATTCCTTGGTACACGCCGAACAAGATAAATGTCCAACTGGCGCCGTGCCAGAATCCCACAAGCACCATGGCAATCATCAGATTCCGATATAACACCAATGATCCTCTTCTTGATCCCCCGAGTGGGATGAACACATAATCCCGCACCCATGAAGAGAGTGTCATGTGCCATTTCTGCCAGAATTCACGCGGATTTCTGGATAGCAACGGGCGCAGGAAATTGAGCGGAAACTCAAAGCCTAACAGCCTTGCGCAACCGCGAGCGATGTCGGTATAACCGGAGAAATCGAAGAAGACCTGCATCGCGAATGCGATGCAGCCTGTCCATGCCGCCAGCCAGCCAGGGTGAGCAGTGGGATGGTTGAAATACATGTCCGACACGACGGCAAACCGATCCGCAAATATCATCTTCTTCACAAGCCCAGACAGAACGAGAATGATTCCGCTCTGCACCATGATTGCTGTCGGGCGACGCCACGATTGTATTTGAGGAAGGAATTGCCCGGCGCGAATGATCGGGCCGTTAATAAGATGCGGGAAAAATGAAATAAAGAGCGCGTAGTCGATGAAGTTTCTTACCGCCTTCATCTTTCCCCAATAGACATCGATCGTGTAAGAAAGACTGGCGAACGTATAGAAGCTGACTCCGAGCGGGAGAATAATTTGCAAAACAATCGATGACTCGGGAATGTGGAGCAGAGAAGCCAACGAGCCGGCAAAGAAGTCGTAGTACTTAAAGAAACCAAGGATTCCCAGGTTCACTAGGAGGCTAATCCCCAGTAGAAACTTTTTGCGGCGACCACTGGCAATTTCCAACCAGATCCCCAGAAAGTAGTCCACTACCGTGGAGGTTATGATCAGCGCGATAAATCGCGGGTCCCACCACATGTAGAAAATGTAGCTTGCACAAAGGAGTATTATTTTACCGATCCGAAATGGGGTGCTGTAGAACAGAACGACCACAATCAGGAAAAAGATCCAGTACTGAAAGCTGTTAAATAACATCAGTGATACCGTTCCTGGCCGCCACTAGTCGGCAAGTAGTTGTGAACAGAGGTTAGTCGTGACTGCGCATCACCGGATTGTAATCGGCCGACTAATTCAGCCACCAATCTCTCTGTAAACCTGCGCCTTCCTTTTGCGTTCAAGTGATAGCCGTCAAAGTAATATTCGGGTTTTTCAAGAAAATTGAACGTTTGTTCGGGGAGTGAAAAAGCTGCCCTCTTAGTCAACGCATTTGGAAAGGCTGGATCCCCTGTAACAGACGATCCCGCAAGCTCGCCAAATGGGCTACGCGGAACGGGCGTAAGCACAATCGCGGTGGAACTGTTTGAATAACGATCAAAGATTAGCTGGATCCAACCCCGCTGCAGTTTAACGAAATGCTCCCTTTCTGATTCCGGTCGGGGGTTCAGGCTCTGGCTGATGAGTTGCTTCTGAGCTTCGGTTAAATTTGGCGGGAAGCTTACCTTGTGAGTCTTCGGGTCATAAGACGTGCCTGCGATGTCGGAATCACGACCCTCATACGCAGCGCGGGAACGGAGCCTCGCTGCCTCTAATTGAATACTTCCCAGCCGTCCAATGGGATGTTGAAGGAGATTGAGAATATCACTCTGATACGCTGATCCCCGAAGGATGCACGCCGTAAAGGCTCTGAACCGGTCCGACCACGGCTGAAAAGCGGAAGCAAACCGGAAACAATCGCCATAGCGCAGCAGCGGAGCCGCCATCGAAATTCTCAAATCTCCGGCGGTGTCCGGTTCATAGCCAATGCCATAAGGAACCACAATTGCCGAGTAGCGTTGTGCTGTTGGATCGACTTCTCGAAGAATATAGTGCCATATGACTATGGTCGACGCCGGCTCGGCGAGACTCACGAACTTCAGTCCAGAGGCAGAACCCACCTCATCAGCCACCGCCGTAGAGAACCCTTCTGCTATCCTTGAGTCTCCCAAAACCAGTACCTCCTTCCGACCTGATGAAGCACGCTTCTTTTC